>JASIJN010000145.1 GCA_030050125.1 Streptosporangiaceae bacterium
CGCGCGGAGAAGGACGCCATCGCCGAGCTGATCGGCAACTTCCGGTTCACCGCCGGGTTCGGCAAGACCCTGTCGCGGCTGGTACGGCACGGCATCGGGGTGCATCACGCCGGCATGCTGCCCCGGTACCGGCGGCTGGTCGAGACCCTGGCCCAGGCCGGCCTGCTCAAGGTGATCTGCGGCACCGACACCCTCGGCGTCGGCATCAACGTGCCGATCCGCACGGTGCTGTTCACCGCGCTGTCCAAGTACGACGGCAGCAAGACCCGCCTGCTGCAGGCGCGTGAGTTCCACCAGATCGCCGGCCGGGCGGGCCGGGCCGGGTTCGACACCACCGGCTACGTGGTGGTCCAGGCACCCGAGCACGTGGTGGAGAACGAGCGGGCCCTGGCCAAGGCCGGGGACGACCCGAAGAAGCGGCGCCGGGTGGTGCGCAAGAAGCCGCCTGCGGGCTTCGTGTCCTGGGGCAAGCCCACGTTCGACCGGCTGGTCGCTTCCGAGCCGGAGCCGCTGCAGTCCAGCTTCGCGGTGACCCACGCCATGCTGCTGAACGTGATCGGCCGCCCCGGGGACGCCTTCGCGGCCATGCGGCACCTGCTGACCGACAACCACGAGGACCCGGCCGCGCAGCGGCGCCACATCCGGCGGGCGTTCGCCATCTACCGCGCGCTGCTGGCAGGCGGGGTGGTCGAGCGGCTGGCCGTGCCCGACGAGCAGGGCCGCCGCTGGCGGCTGACCGTGGACCTGCAGGACGACTTCGCGCTCAACCAGCCGCTGTCGCCGCTCGCGCTGGCCGCCATCGAGCTGCTCGACCGGGAGTCCCCGGATTACCCGCTGGACGTGCTGTCGGTCATCGAGGCCACCCTGGACGACCCGCGGCAGGTGCTGGCCGCGCAGCTGTTCAAGGCCCGCGGCGAGGCGGTGGCCCAGATGAAGGCCGACGGCATCGAGTACGACGAGCGGATGGAACTGCTGGACTCCGTCACCTACCCGATGCCCCTGGCCGACCTGCTCGAGGGCGCCTACGAGATCTACCGGCGGGGACATCCGTGGGTGGCCGATCATCAGCTGTCGCCCAAATCGGTGGCGCGGGACATGTACCAGCGGGCGATGACGTTCACCGAGTACATCGGCTTCTACGGGCTGTCGCGGTGCGAGGGCCTGGTGCTGCGCTACCTGGCCGAGGCCTACCGGGCGCTGCGGCAGACGGTGCCGGAGGAGGCCAGGACCGAGGAGCTCGCGGACATGATCGAGTGGCTCGGCGAACTGGTGCGGCAGACCGACTCCAGCCTGATCGACGAGTGGGAGCGGCTGCGCGACCCGGCCGAGGCCCAGGCCGCCCCGGTCGACGAGCGCCCGCCCGCGGTGACCGGGAACCCGCGGGCGTTCCGGGTGCTGGTGCGCAACGCCCTGTTCCGCCGGGTGGAACTGGCCGCGCTGCGCCGCTACGACGACCTCGGCGAGCTCGACGCCGGAGACGGCTGGGACGCCGGCGCCTGGGCCGGCGCGCTGGAGCCGTACTTCGAGGAGCACGCCGACATCGGCACCGGAGCGGACGCGCGGGGCCCGGACCTGCTGATCATCGAGAAGGAGCGCGACTACTGGTCGGTCCGGCAGATCCTCGACGACCCGGCGGGCGACCACGACTGGGGCATCAGCGCCGTGGTCGACCTGGACGCCTCGGACGACGCCGGCGCCGCCGTCCTGCGCATCACCGACGTCGGGCGCCTCGATACATTGAGCGGGTGACCGGCCGGCCCGCGATGTCAGGCCGCGGCCAGACCGAAGGTGGACAGCCCGTGGAGCTTTTGCATTCCGGCAAGGTCAGGGATCTGTACGCCGATGGCGATGACGTGATCATCGTGGCCTCGGACCGGGTCAGCGTCTACGACGTGGTGCTGCCCACGGTGATCCCCGACAAGGGCAAGATCTTGACCCAGCTATCGCTGTGGTGGTTCGAGCGGCTCGGCGACGTGATGCCGAACCACGTCATCTCCGCGACGGACGTGCCAGCGCAGTGGAAGGGCCGGGCGCTTCGCTGCCGGCGTCTGGAGATGCTGGGAGTCGAGTGCATCGCCCGCGGCTACCTGGCGGGCCTGGGGCTGAGTTCCTACCGGGAATCGGGAACGGTCTGCGGAGTGCGGCTGCCGCCCGGTCTGGCCGAGGGCTCACGGCTGCCGGAGGCGATTTTCACGCCCACGACAAAGGCCATCGTGGGCCACGACGAATTCCTCACCTACGAGGATGTGGTCGCCCGGTTCGGCGCGGGCGTCGCCGCCGAGCTGCGGCGGGCGACACTGGAGATCTACCGGCGAGGCCGTGAGGTGGCGCTCGCCAGGGGCATCATCATCGCCGACACCAAGCTGGAGTTCGGCTACGCGGCGGACGGGTCGCTCGTGCTCGGCGACGAACTGCTCACCCCCGACTCCTCACGGTTCTGGGAGTCCGGCGCCTGGGAGCCCGGCCGTCCGCAGCGTTACCTGGACAAGCAGTTCGTCCGCGACTGGTCCGCCACGCTCGACTGGGACAGGACCCCGCCCGGGCCGCCCATCCCCGAGGACATCGTCGAGGCCAGCAGGGCGCGCTACGTCGAGGTGTACGAGCAGATCACCGGCACCCGCTGGCACGACACCTGACCGCGGCCAGTTTTGCCCCCGGGTACGCTAAGCGCTGGACGCGACATTGATGATCTGCACGGTCGACGTGTCATCATCCACCTCATACAAGATCCGGATGCCGGGAAGATGCCAGCGGTAGATCCCGCTGTTCCCCCACGGGACCGCCCCGTCCGGACGCGGTTGATCCGCGAGCGCCGATAAGGCCTGCCTGATCCGGACGAAGGTCTCCCGGTCCTCCGAGCGGATCTGGGCCAGCGCCCGGATCGCCGTTTCCCGCACGACGACGGTGAGGCTCACTTCCCGTCTTCGGCGTCGATCCGGTCCAGCGCCGCATCGAGATCGGCCAGCGGCGCCCCCTCCCGGCCCGCCAGCTTGGCGGCATAATGCGCGGCCAGCGCTGCACGGTCTTCCAGATCGGCCAGGTCATCGATGTTGACGATGGCGACCGCCGGCTTGCCGTGCTGGGTAATCGGTACCGGACGGTGAGTGTGCCTGGCCCGCGCCACCAGTTCGCCAAGGTGAGCGCGTGCCGTGGTCAAGCTGTACGAAGCTGTCACCCTGCAAAATGTACTCTTTGCAGAGCCGGTCCGTCATTCCGAGCCGACCTGTTCGGCCCGGGTCACTGCAGGGCTTACCAGTCCCAGACCTCGTGCGCGACCTCGACGATCAGCCGCAGCTTCGCCCACTGCTGCTCCGGGGTGAGGTCGTTGCCCTCCTTGGTGGAGGAGAACCCGCACTGCGGCGACAGGCA
>JASIJN010000015.1 GCA_030050125.1 Streptosporangiaceae bacterium
ACCGCGGCGCCCCGGCTGACCGCGGCGGAGCGGGCGGCCCTGCTGCGCAGCCCGGACAGCGAGTGGACCCCGGCCGACGTGCCGCTCATCGACGAGGCGGCCGAGTTGCTCGGCGAGGACGACCGGGCGGCCAGGGCGGCCGCCGAGCGGCGCCGGCAGGCCGAGATCGACTACGCCCGGGGCGTGCTGGACATCCTCTCCCGCGATCTGGAGGACGACCAGGAGATCCTGATGGGTGCCGACCTGGTGGACGCCAGCCGGCTGGCCACCCGGCAGGAGGACGCGGAGTACCTGACCGCGGCGGAGCGCGCCGCGGGCGACCGGACCTGGGCGTTCGGTCACGTGATCGTGGACGAGGCCCAGGAGCTGTCCGAGATGGCCTGGCGCATGCTGATGCGGCGCTGCCCGAGCCGGTCGATGACGATCGTCGGCGACGTGGCACAGACCGGCAGCCTGGGCGGGGCCTCGTCGTGGACCAGCGTGCTCGGGCGGTACCAGGGCCAGCGGTGGCGGCTGTCCGGGCTGACCATCAACTACCGCACGCCGGCCGAGATCATGGCGGTCGCGGGCGACGTCCTGGCCGCCTTGGACCCCGACCTGGACCTGCCGCGCTCGGTGCGGACGACCGGCGCGCAGCCGTGGGTTCTGGCCGTGCCGGGCGAGTCACTGGCCGACCGCCTGGCGGACGCCGCCCGGCGAGCCGCCGCTCCGCCCGGCGAGGGCCAGCTAGCCGTCATCGTGCCCGCTGCCCGGCTGGAGGAGTTCGGGGCGGCCGTGACCGCCGCCGTTCCCTCGGCGACCATCGGGGAACAGTCGGATCTCGAGCGCCCGGTGGTGGTGCTCACGGTCCAGCAGGCCAAGGGGCTGGAGTTCGACACGGTGCTGATCGGCGACCCGGCCGGGATCCTGGCCGAGTCGCCGCGCGGGCTGAACGACTTGTACGTGGCGCTGACCAGGACGACGCAGCGACTTGGCGTCGTGCACTCCGGCGAGTTGCCCGCCGTCCTGGCCAGGCTGGCTCCGATCGGCGACCTGGCCCTGAGCGCGCCGCCCGCGGTCTAGGAAGTGGCCGTGGAGCCGGCGGACCCCGCGCAGGCCCGGGAGCGGTTCCGGGCCGGGCTGAGGACGCCGACCGCGGCCTGGTGCCCCGGCTATACCCAGGCGAACCTGGTGGCGCTGCCGCAGGACCAGGCCCGTGACTTCATGCTGTTCGCGCGGCGCAACCCAAAGCCCTGCCCCGTGCTCGACGTGACCGAGCCCGGCGACCCGGTTACCCGGATGGCACCGCGCGCCGACCTGCGGACCGATCTGCCGGCGTACCGGGTCTGGGAGCACGGGGAGTGCATCGCCGAGACCGCCGACGCATCCGGGTACTGGCGCGACGACCTGGTCGCGTTCCTTATCGGCTGCAGTTTCACGTTCGACGGGGCGCTCACCGCGGCCGGCGTGCCCGTGCGCCACATTGAGCAGGGGCGCAACGTGCCGATGTTCATCACCAGCCAGATGTGCCGGCCGGCCGGGATCTTCCGCGGCCCCCTGGTGGTGACCATGCGACCGATCCCGCCGGACCTGGTCGCGACGGCGGTTGCGGTGACGGGGCGCTACCCGGCGGTGCACGGCGCCCCGGTGCACGCCGGCCACCCTTCGGCGCTCGGCATCGCCGACACGTCCCGGCCGGACTTCGGCGACCCCGTGCGCGCCGAGGACGGCGACGTTCCGGTGTTCTGGGCGTGCGGCGTCACCCCGCAGGTGGCCCTGACCCGGGCCCGGCCGCCGTTCGCGATCACTCACGCGCCTGGGCACATGTTCATTACCGACATACCCGACGAGGCTTATGCCACCTGATCCGCAATAGCGGCCCGGCGCGCATCGGCAAAAGGGCGAGGCCCCCGCATGTATGAGATGCAGGGGCCTCGCTCGGTCCAGCGGAGCCAGCGAGCCGATTGCTCGGCTGCCGAACGCTGCCGGACCGCCCACCGCTACCGGACACCCGCCCGAGGTGCGGTCACCCGGCTCCTCGGTCGTTCCCGGAGTTGCCCCCGGGATCGGCACCCGTATTTGGTGGTGAGTGAATTTTTACAGCGTCCGCCTGACCTGGCACAAGAGGTTTCACGCAGCAATTTCAAGATTCTTTGGCCATCCACAGGACACCGGGAGTTATCCCCTGTGACCGGCGGCATTTCCACCGTGCTATCCACAGGAGCGTCCACAGTCAGTGGAACAATCCGGCCGAACGGGGCTGGCGGGGCCCGGCGTCAGCGGTCGTCGCGGGCCCGGCGTCAGCGGTCGTCGTCGTTGTCGCGGCGGCCGCCCAGGTTCCCGAACAACCGCTGGCCCGCCCCGGCCGCGGTCTCGGCCACCCCTCGGACGGCGCCGATGAGCGGGTCCGCCGAGCGGTTCCACGATTCCTGGTAGGACTTGGCCGCCGCCTTGAACTCGTCGCCGATCGAAGCGTCGCCGTCGTCTTCGCGGCGGGGGTAGTTGCCCGCGAGGATCTGGGCGTATTCGCCGTCGGATGCCCAGCGGTCCAGTTCGGCGAACCGGATCACCGCGAAGGGATGCGTGTTCCCCTGCAGTTGCAGGAGCTTGAGCAGGCCTTCCCGGACGTCCGGCACGGCGTCGTACTCGTGCGCCTGCTGGTGGAAGGCGTCGTGGCTGAGCTCGCCGAGCCGGGAACCCCCGGCCGTCTTCATCAGCGCGCGGCGAGCCGCCTCGACGTCCTGGCCGGCCAGCAGGCCAGCCCGGTCGCAGGACAACTCGGACTTGCGGTACCACTCTTCGAGGGCCCAGATGATGCCCTTGGCCGGCAGCACGATGGGCAGCCAGGCGATCCGCGTGACCAGATTGAGCAGGTGGTACAACATCGTCCGGTACACGGCGTGGCCGGACAGCACGTGACCGAGTTCGTGGCCGATCACGAACCGTATCTCTTCCGGGTCCATCAGGTCGACCATGCCGCTCGTGATCACCATGAACGGCTTGTCGGCGCCCAGGGTCATGGCGTTGACCATCGGGTCCTGGGAGATGAACAGCTCGGGAACGGTCGGCAGGTCCAGGATGTAGCAGCCATCCAGCATCGCCTGGTAGAGCTGCGGGAACTGCTGGTCTGACGCGCGAACCGAGCTGGCCAGGAACATCAGCCGCAGGCTGCGGTCGTTGAACAGCCCGGCCAGGCGCCGGAGCAGGGTGTCGAATCCGGAGAGCTTGCGCAGCGCCACCAGGGCGGAGCGGTCGGCGGGATGTTCGTAGGCGCGGGAGCTGATGCCGGGAAGACGCACCCGGGAGCGGTCGGGCACAGAAGTCATGAGGCAATGTTAAGGCAGACGCGCAATATCTCGATCGCGGTCCCGTCGGCGCGCCGGCGCGGGCCGGGGGAGGGGCGCCGGCCGGAGGGCGGGGCCGGTCCTGTTGAGCGGGCGGCGCGGGACGCGGGAAGATGCATCATGACCGATGAGCAGCTGTCAGCCATGTTCGAACCGGACGCCGAGTCCATGCCGCGAGAACGGCTCGCGGCGCTGCAGCAGGACCGGCTGCGGGGCCTGGTCGACAGACTGCTCGCGGCGGACGGGATCCAGGCAGGCCGGCTCAAGGAGGCCGGGGTCGCCAGCGGGGCCGACGTCACGCTGGACGATTTGCCCCGGCTGCCGACCACCGGCAAGGCCGACCTGTGGCACGGCTATCCGTTCGGGATGTTCGCCGTCCCGCCGGCCGAGGTGGTCACCCTGCACGGCTCCAGCGGGACCGGCGGGCGGCCCACGCTGGTCGGATACACGCGCGATGACCTGCGCCTGTGGAGCCGGATGTGCGCCCGCGCGCTGGTCGCGGCCGGCGCCGGGCCCGCCAGCATCGTGCACAACTCCTACGGCTACGGCCTGTTCACCGGCGGGCTCGGCATCCACCAGGGCGCCGTCGAGCTGGGCGCGACCGTGGTCCCGGTCTCCGGCGGGATGACCCAGCGCCAGGTGACCCTGCTGCGCGACCTGCAGCCGGACATCTTGACCTGCACCCCGTCGTACGCGATCCGGCTGGGCGAGGCTCTGGCCGAGGCTGGCCTGGGCCCCGGCGACGGCCTCCGGCTGACCGCTGGCCTGTTCGGCGCCGAGCCGTGGACCGACGCCATGCGGGCCAGGATCGAGGAACTGCTCGGCCTGCGCGCGCTGGATATCTACGGGCTGTCCGAGGTGATCGGCCCGGGCGTGGCGGCCGAGTGCCTGGTGACGGCCGACGGGCTGCACGTGAACGAGGACCACTTCCTGGTCGAGGCGATCGACCTGCAGACCGGGCAGCCGGTGCCGGACGGGACGGCGGGGGAGCTGGTGTTCAGCACCGTGACCAAGCAGGCCCTGCCGCTGCTGCGGTACCGGACGGGCGACATCGCGGCGCTGCGCCGCGACCCCTGCGCCTGCGGCCGCACCCTGGTGAAGATGAGCAAGGTCACCGGCCGGCGCGACGACATGCTGATAGTCCGCGGCGTGAACGTCTACCCGAGCGAGGTCGAGCGCGTACTGCTCGCCCACCCGGCCCTCGCGCCCGACTACCTGCTGGTGGTTGATGAGCGGGTGACCCCGATGCGCCTGTTTGCGTGCGTGGAATACCGAACGCCCCGACTCGCCCCCGAGCCGGCCCCAGGCGAGATCGAGTCGCGGCTGCGTCAGGAGCTGGGCGTGAGCGTCACGGTGCACCTGGTTGACTCCGGCGCCGTCCCGCGCAGCGAGGTGGGCAAGGCGGTGCGGATCAGGCGGTGGGCCGGCGGCGAGCCGCCGCTGCCCGGGCTCAGCTGAGGCCCGCCGCGAGCGGCCGGACCGCGCTCACGCAGGACGCCCGGGCGCAGGCCGTCGGCGGGTGGTTCTAGAGTCTCGATATGAACCCCTGGCCAGCTGCCACGCGGATCGGAGTGATGGGCGGCACGTTCGACCCGATCCATCACGGGCACCTGGTGGCCGCGAGCGAGGTCGGCCACCACTTCTCGCTGGACGAAGTGATCTTCGTACCGACCGGCCAGCCCTGGCAGAAGACGGGCCGGCGCGTCTCGCCCTCCGAGGACCGCTACCTGATGACGGTGATCGCGACCGCGTCAAACCCGCGGTTTTCGGTCAGCCGGGTGGATATCGACCGGCCGGGGCCCACGTACACCATCGATACGCTCCGTGACCTGAGGCTCCAGCGCGGTCCGGACGCCGAGTTCTTCTTCATCACCGGCGCCGACGCGCTGGAGAAGATGATGACCTGGCAGGATGCGGACGAACTCTTCAAGCTCGCCCATTTCGTCGGGTGCACCAGGCCGGGGCATCATCTGAGCGAGGCCGGCCTGCCGGACCACCGGGTCAGCCTGATCGAGATCCCCGCGCTGGCCATCTCCTCCACCAACTGCCGGGAGCGAGTCGAGGCGGGTGAGCCGATCTGGTACCTCGTGCCGGAGGGGATCGTGCAATACATCTCCAAGAGGGCGCTCTACCGGCAGCCGGACACCGCTGCGAAACGTGGCTGAACGCCGCGCGGCAAGCTCGGCGCGGGCGGCGCGGCGGAGATACCCTGAACACCGCCGTGCCAGTGCCACGTCACGCGCAATGTGCGATGGTAGAAGTCAGGGTTTCATCTAAGGAGGACGAGCAGCACACGTGACCGCCACCGAAAAGGCCGTCGAGCTTGTGGAGATCGCCGCGGGGGCAGCGGCAGACAAACTAGCGACCGACATCATCGCCTACGACGTGAGCGAGCAGCTTGTCATCACCGACGCCTTCCTACTCTGCTCGGCGTCGAACGACCGGCAGGTCCGGGCCATCGTGGACGAGATCGAAGAGAAGCTCCGCCGGGCGGGCGCCAAGCCGGTCCGCCGCGAGGGGGAGCGCGAGGGCCGCTGGGTGCTGCTTGACTACATCGACGTCGTCATCCACGTCCAGCACGCGGAGGAGCGCGTGTTCTACGCGCTCGAGCGGCTCTGGAAGGACTGCCCGCGGATCCCGCTGCCCGAGCCCGCGATCGTCGGCCCGGCCGGCCCGCCGGACTCTCCCGGTTCCGTCGGGCCCAGGGCACGCTGATCGTGGCTGGCACTGAGCCCGCCGCCAGCGGCGTCGGGCCGGACCGCAACGCGGGCGGCGTGTTCAAACTCGTGCTCTGGCGGCACGGGCGGACGGCGTGGAACGCGCAACGGCGGTTCCAGGGCCACAGCGACGTGCCCCTGGACGAGACCGGGCGCGCGCAGGCCCGTGACGCCGCACCCTACCTCGCCGCGATGCGTCCCGCCGCGATCTTCTCCTCCGACCTGGCCCGCGCGGCCGAGACCGCGTCGTACCTGGCCGGTCTGACCGGGCTGCCGGTACAGCTCGACAAGGACCTGCGCGAGCGCGGCGGCGGTGCCTGGGAAGGGCTGACCGACGCCGAGATCCGGGCGAGCTACCCGGAGGCGTACGCGACGTTCATTCCCCCCGACGGCGAGCCTGTCGAGACCGTCGCCGAGCGGACCGCCGCGGCGTTCCAGCGGATCGCCGACGCCCTGGAGGACGGGGCAGGGTCGCTGGCCGTGCTGGTCAGTCACGGCGCGGCGATCAACCTCGGCGTTTCCCGCCTGCTCGGCCTGCCCGAGCGCGCCCGGCTCCTCGGGCCGCTCGGCAATTGTTCCTGGTCGGTGCTGGGCCGGCGAGCCGGCGGCTGGCGCCTGCTGGAGCACAACGTCGGCCGCCTGCCGGACCTGGCTCCGGAGCCGGTGCCGGTGCTGGCCGCAGGCCCGGAGGAGGAGGCCGTGCCCGGCTCGCCACCGGGACGCGGGGACTGACCGGCTTCCTATACACTGGCGTGGCGTCGGGACCCGGCAGGATCCCGTTGCGCCGAGGGGCTATAGCTCAGTTGGTAGAGCGCTTGCATGGCATGCAAGAGGTCAGGAGTTCGAATCTCCTTAGCTCCACTGGATTTCCGGGCCTCTGTTCGAACGATAGTGACTAATCAAGTGACTACGGCGCCAGACTAACTGGCGCTCTGTTCTGCGTCGCCGAAAACGTCGTCCATGACGCTCGCCCCGCCGCGTATGGCGGGCACGATCACGTGCCGGTAGACGGTCTCGGTCACATGGGTGGACTTGTGGCCCACCGTGTCGGTGACGTCCTGGATGGGCACGCCGTTGCTGCTCATGATGGACACCGCTGTGTGGCGTCCCTCGTGGGCGTGCCAGTGGCCGATGTCGGCTCTGCGAGTGACCTGGCCGAATCGCCAGTTCAAGCCGTCGCACGTGTAGGGGCGGCCGTCTGGG
>JASIJN010000146.1 GCA_030050125.1 Streptosporangiaceae bacterium
GGCAGCGCCCTCGCCGCGATCCTGGGGCCGGTACGCGCCGCCATACTCCAGGCCCTTCGCCAGCCGCTGACCGTGAACTGCCTGGCCGCGGCCGTGCACTGCGCGCCCACCACCGCGACCTATCACCTCCACCAACTGCTCGCCGCGGGCCTGATCGCCCGCGAAAAGTCGGGCCCGAGCGTGTGGGTCAGCCGCACCGCCCGCGGCGACGAACTGGTCGACCTGCTAGCAGGCTGACCCTGCCTGACCCTGCCTGACCCCGCCTGACGCGGCAGGTGACCCGGTGCGGTGGCTCCGGGCTGTCGTGACAGCGAGTCTGGCGATGTCGAGGATCGTGTCGTAACGTATTTGCTAGGCGCTAAGGGGTGAGGGAGGTGAAGCATAGATGCGTAGCGTGTTCTAGGACGATCTCACCCAGGACCACGATGATCCGCATTTCGCTCGTTTATGATCCGGTCGATAGTGGCGATCCGGATCGACTCCGCTACGTATTTTCGCAGCGACCTTTCGACACCTGACCGCGCTGAGCGTCTCCCGCCCATGCGCCGGGAGACGCGCAGCTCTATCGAATGGCGGGCACGGCCGAAGAGCATGGCCGTGCCGTGATGCGCGAGGCCGCCCACGCACAGACGCCCGGCATTGCCGGTGAGCGACCGTCAGCGGTGGAGCCCAGGCCTACGTTGAATTCAGGCAGTCTGCCGAGGCGTTCACGCCTTCCATGATCGAACAGGGTCTTCACGCGGTCAGGCCGGCCCGTGGCGATCGCGGCGCCGGGCCAGGCATGTTCAAGAAAGTTAAGATCAACTTCTTGCACGAGCAAGATAATTAAGCTACAACTTAGGATATGACAGGTCGGGCGATGGACTGGCAGGAACTCACGAACCTGACCCGAGGCCAGCCGTTCCTCGTCGAGCGGGTGCGCCTGTCCGAAAGCGGCGTCGCGGTCGAAGGCGAGTTCGAGCTACCGCAACTGGCTCAGCTCAACGTCGAGGACCAGGTCTTCGTCACCGCGTTCGTACGGTGCCACGGTTCCATCAAGGAAATGGAGCGGATCTTCGGGGTGAGCTACCCGACGATCAAATCACGACTGAACCGGATCGCCCAGATGCTCGACTTCGTCGAGACGGATCCGGCGCCGTCGCGGGCCGACGTCATCGATCGGCTGCGCCGCGGCGAGATCACCGCGCAGCAGGCACTCACCGAACTGGACGGCCGCGCATGATGCCGCAGTTGTTGGCCGTGCGAGTGGAGCGCTCAAAGGGTCGCCTAATACGGATATGGATTCCGGTGCTCCCCGTGGTGCTGGTGTTTTCGCCATTGCTGATCCTGGCCGCGCTGGCCGCGGCCGTGGCGTGCCTGGTGTACCGCGTCAGGGTCATGCAGGCATTCGGCGCCGCCTGGCGGCTCTTCTGCGCGTTGCCGGGCACTCGCCTCGACGTCCGCGAGGGACGCACGGCTGTGCTCGTGAGTATCCGTTAGGCACAACAGGAGGTTGCCATGAACCAACAACGCAAGGACGTCCTCGACATGCTGGCCGAGGGCAAGATCACCGCGGACGAGGCGGAGCAGCTGATCACCGCGCTCGAGCGGGGCGAGCCGCCGGCGGCCGCCGGTTCCGAGGTCCGGCCGAAGGCCAAGGCGAAGTACCTGCGCCTGGTCATCGACACCACCGAGGACGGCGAGCCGGGCCGGGTGAACGCCCGGGTGCCGCTGCAACTGCTGCGGGCCGGAGTGCGGCTGGCCGCGCTGATCCCCCCGCAAGCGCTGGCTCAGGCCAACTCGGAACTCCACAGGTCGGGAGTTCCGTTCGACCTGACGCAGCTCAAGCCCGAGCAGCTCGAGGCCCTGATCGAGAACCTCGACGAGATGACCCTCGAGGTCGACCAGCCCGACGCCAAGGTACGCGTCTTCTGCGAGTAGCCGCCGTCGGTGATCAGATCGCACGCGGGCCTGCAAGTAAAGGTCGCTTGACATACGATGGAACGTAAAGGTACCTTGACATCGTGCAGAACCGGGTTCGGGAGCAGCGGCTACAGCGGGGCCTGTCCCAGGCTGAGCTCGCGGCGGCGCTGGGCGTGTCGCGTCAGACGGTGATCTCCATCGAAAGCGGCCGTTACCTGCCCTCGCTGCCGCTGGCGTTCACGATCGCGCGGTTCTTCGACCTGACGGTCGACAAGATGTTCGACCCGGAGGATGAGGAGGCGGGCACATGATGCCATTCATTCCGCCGCGGCTGCGCAAGCCCGCGGGAGTCGCGTTCGCGGGGGCGCTGTTCGCCGCCGCCTGGGTGGTGCACGGCGGCAAGCTGTGGTGGGTCTCGATCCTGGCCGTGATCGCCGCCGCCGCCCGCGCGATCTCCCTCTACCGGATGGGCGGCAAGGACACCGACGAGGGAGCCCTGGCCGGATCCCGCGCGGACGAGCGCCAGCAGTTGGTCGGCCTGCGATCGCGCGCCCTGGCCTGCAACTTCGCCGCGATCGCCGGATTCGTCGGGCTGACCGCCGCGATCGCGGTCAAGGCCGCCTGGTGGTGGCCGTTCCTGGTCGTCCTCGCCGTCACGGGCCTGGGTTACCTGTTCGGGCTGTCTTCGTACGGGTCCGACGAGGCCGATGCCGGCGACGAGGCGGACGCCGCGCAGCCGGCGCGATCGGTCCAGGGCTGAAGGGGTGGATGCACGGTCGCTGCCGCTGCCGCCGAACCCTCGTGTCACCGGGGACGCGGCGCTGAAGATGCTGCTCAGCCAGGGGATTACCTGGGGTCACAGCGCCGAGTGGCTACCGCTCCTGCCGGAGGCATCCGTTGATCTCTGGTTCACCAGCCCGCCCTACGCGGACGCCCGGGCATACAGCCGGATACACCCCGACCGTTACGTGGAGTGGTTCTTGCCGTTCGGCAAGTACATGCTGGCGGCCAGCAAGGAAACCGGGTGGCTGGTGCTGAATATCAAGAATCGAGTGGCGAAGAGCGGGCCGTTCCAGGGTCAGCGCCATCCCTACGTGTATCAGCTGGTGCTCGCGCTCCAACAGCAGGGCTGGCGATGGCTGGAGACTTACATCTGGTACAAGCCGAACGCGGTACCGGGCCGTTTCGGTCCCCGGACGAAAGACAGCTTCGAGTACGTCTATGCGTTCGCCAAAGACAGGCCCTACTTTGATCTTGGTGCTGTCCGGGTGCCTTACAAGACGACATTGAACGAGATTGAGCGCCGGAAGCTGGACACGCTGGGCCGCCGGAATACCGATGCCGGGTTCGGGCGAGACCGGACGAAAACCTACCTGCGCGGCGGGGCTGACCCGGGCAACGTCGTCTGCGTTCCGCAGACCTACAACCAGCACCGGGGAGCGGGAGGGCACACCGCGGCGATGCCCGAGGGCTTGGCCGAGTTCTTTATCAAGGCATGCTCGCCGGCGGGCGGGGTCGTGATGGATCCCTTCGCCGGGTCAGGCACGACCGCCGTGGTCGCCCGCCGCCTGGGGCGTGTCGCCGGCAGCCTGGACATCCACCAGGCGTTCGTCTCGGCCGCGCGACAGCGTCTGCGACTGGGCGAACCAGACGGCATACCGGTCCATATCGAGATAGCTCGCTGAGGTCGGGGCAAAGGCACAGCCCGCGGGCCTCGGCCGCCGGCCGGGATGCCGGGGGATCGGATAGGTTGCGCTCGTGGTGGCTGTCGGTGCGGTCTGCGTGTTCTGCGGGTCTTCGGTCCCGGCCGATGCCCGCTATCGGGACGCCGCCCGGGCCCTGGGCGCCCTGGTCGCCCGCAGGGATATCGCCCTGGTCTACGGGGGCGGCAGGGTGGGGCTCATGGGCGAGCTGGCCGACGCCGCGCTGGCTCACGGCGGCCGGGTCATCGGCGTCATCCCGGCAGGCCTGTTCGCCCGGGAAGTGAACCACACCGGCCTGACCGAGCTGCGGGAGGTCGCGTCCATGCACGAGCGCAAGCAGCTCATGTATGACCTGTCCGACGCGTTCATCGCCCTCCCCGGCGGGCTGGGCACGCTGGAGGAACTCGCCGAGGTGGCCACCTGGTCGCAGCTGGGCCTGCACAGCAAGCCCGTGGTGCTGCTCGACGTCGAGGGCTTCTGGAGCCCTCTGATCGCCCAGCTGGACCGGATGGTAGGCGCCGGGCTGCTCGGGCCGGCCGGCCGGGACCTCATCCGGCAGGCCCGGTCCCCCGGCGAGGCTCTCGCCGTTCTCACCGCCGCGAAGCCAGCGCAGCCGGAGAAGTGGATCACTGCCCAGGAGCGGTAGCCGGGAGATCAGGCCCGGCGCTCAGCCGGAGAGTCGTCGCCCCGGTGCCGGGACCCGGCGGCTGGTTTCCTGGCCACGACAAGCATCAGGTGGTGGCCGGGAAGGCCGTACCACGTCCGCCAGTCGAGGCGACGTGCCTCGACGTCCACGCATCCGGCGCTTCGAAGAACGGCGGGGTAGCGGTCCGCGCCGTCATCGACGACGCGCATCCGTCCGCCCGGGCGAAGGACCCTGACCGCTTCGCGCAGAGCTTCGGCGCGATCTTCGCTGCCTCGGATGTTGCTGAAGGCCAGGCTGCTGAGCACCACGTCGAACGACCCGGCCGGAAACGGGAGAACCCGCGCATCGGCGTCTACGAGCTCGACCCGTTCGCTCACACCCTCCACCATCGCGTTGTGCTCGGCGGCGGCCCGGGTGTTGCCCGTCTGATCACGCAGACGCCAGATGTCGGCCCCGGTAGCCCGGCCGCGCGGCAGCCGCCGGGCCGCCGCGATCAGGACCGCGCCCCGGCCGCAACCGATGTCGAGCACCGTCTCGTCGCCGCGCAGGCCGAGCTCGTCGAGCAACTCCTCCCATAGCGACCGCTTGCCCGGGCCGGTGCTGTAGAAATAGCCCGCGGCGACTCCGAGCACGGCCACGGCCCCCGTCTTCGCCAGAAAGCCGAGCAGGCGCCTGTCTCGTCTTTTCGCCCACCGGCCACCGGCCAGAAGACCGCCTTCGAGAAGGACGAATATCGGAACGCCCAGGTACCCGCCGTCGACGCCGTATCTGGCTCGGTCTCGCGCCATCTGACCGAGTGTGCCAGCTACCCGCGGCTCAGTTCGCCGCTACCCGGTTGTCCGGCGCCGGAAAAGGCGGGACGCGAGCGGCCCGGCCACGGCGAGGATCAGCACCGACCAGGCGACGGACGCCTCGATGGGGTGTTGCATCGGCCAGGCGCCGATCGACGCGGACGGGTTCGGGTTGCCCCACAGCTGGCGGGCTCCGGCGGTCACGGCGCTGACCGGGTTCCAGTCGGCGACGACCCGCAGCCAGCCGGGCATGTGCTGGGTCGGCACCATCGCGTTGGACACGAAGGCGAGCGGGAACAGCACGATGAGCCCGAACGACGCCGCTGACTCCGGGCTCTTGCTGTTGAGCCCGACATATGCGGTGACCCACGACAGCGAGTAGGCGAAGAACAGGACAAGGGCGAAGCCCCCGATGATCTGCAGCGGGCCGGCGCTGGTCCTCCAGCCGACCGCCAGGCCCGTGACGGCGACAACGAGCGCGCACAGGCAATCGGTCAGCAGGTCCGCCAAAGACCGGCCGACCAGTACCGCGGGCCGCCACATCGGCAGCACCCGGATCCGTTCGATCATGCCCTCGTGCAAGTCGGTGGCCAGGCCCACCGCCGTGCCCATGGTGGACGTGGTCAGGTTCAGCGCGAGCAGGCCGGGCAGGATGAAGTCGGTGTAGCTGCCGCGGGGGATCGGAATCGCGCCGCCGAACAGGTAAACGAAGAGCGCCGTGAGCAGCACGGGCTGGATCGTGACGTCGGAGAGCTGCATCGGTTCCCGGGAGATGTGCACCAGGTCCCGGCGCGCCATCGACACCGTGTTCCTGACCCGCTCGGCCAGGCCGTGGGTGCCCAGCGAGGCGCCGGCCGCGTCACGCGGCCGCTGCGCGATGACGGGCGTCATGCCCGCGCTCCTTCGCTCCGGCGCTCCGCCGCTCCCCCGCCCGGCCCCGCCAGTCCGGTGAGCGCGAAGAAGACATCATCGAGC
>JASIJN010000147.1 GCA_030050125.1 Streptosporangiaceae bacterium
GGTCGCGGTCCTGCTCGGCGCCGCGGCGTGGGGGAGCACCGGTACCGCGGCCCATTTCGCGCCAGCCGGGGCCAGCTCGGTATCGGTGGGCGCGGCCCGGATCGTGCTCGGCGGGACGGTCCTGCTGAGCATGGCGGTCGGCCGGCGCCGGTCGCGCGGCGAGCTGCGGGACATGCTGCGCTCCGGCCGGGCCACCCGGGTCGGCCTCGCGCTGGCCATTGTCAGCGTCAGCGCCTACCAGCTGTGCTTCTTCTCCGCGGTGCGGCTGACCGGCGTGGCGATCGGCACCGTGGTGGCGATCGGCAGCGCCCCCGTGCTCACCGGCCTGATCAGCAGGCTGACCGGCGGCGGGGCGCTGAGCCGCCGGTGGATGCTGGCCACCGCCGCCGCGGTCAGCGGCTGCACGGTCCTGGTGACCGGCGGGCGGGCGGCCGGAGTCAGCCTGGGCGGGGTGGGACTCGCTCTGGCCGCCGGGCTGTGCTACGCCTCGTACGCCGTCGCCGCGGCCCGCGTGATCAGCAGCGGGACGGGGGAGCAGGCCGTGATGGGCGCCCTGTTCGGCGGCGGCGCGGTGCTCCTGGCGCCGGTACTGGCGGCCACCTCCGCCGGCTGGCTGCTGTCGCCCAGGGGACTGGCCGTCACGGCCTACCTGGGCCTGGTCACGACCGTGCTGGGCTACCTGCTGTACGGTCGCGGGCTGCGCACGGTGCCTGTGCCGGTGGCCGTGACCCTCGGCCTGGCCGAGCCGCTGGTGGCCGCGCTGCTCGGCCTGGTGGTACTCGGGGAGCACCTGACCTGGGCGTCTGGGGCGGGCCTGATCCTGGTCGGGCTGGCGCTGGCCGCGCTGGCCGTTCCCGGCCGTCCCCGGCGCCGGACCAGGCGAGCGCGCCGGTAGGGCAGAATCACGATGTGGGATCCCCGCAGACGCCGTCGCCAGCCGGGCTGCCGGACCCGTCCCCGCCGGCACAGTTGCTGCCGCCCGGGTTCCGGTCGGGCTTCGCCTGCTTTGCCGGGCGGCCCAACGTGGGCAAGTCCACCCTGATGAACGCGCTGGTCGGAACCAAGGTGGCGATTACCAGCAGCCGGCCGCAGACCACCCGCCGGGCGGTCCGGGGGATCGTGCACCGGCCCGACGCGCAGCTGGTCATCGTGGACACGCCGGGGCTGCACCGGCCGCGGACCCTGCTCGGGGAGCGCCTGGACAGCCTGGTGCGCTCGACGCTGACCGAGGTGGACGTGATCGGGTTCTGCCTGCCGGCCGCGGAACGGATCGGGCCCGGCGACAAGTACCTGGCGGCCGAGCTGGCCGGGCTGCGCAGCACCCCGGTGGTGGCGGTGGTCACCAAGGCCGACCAGGCCACCAGGCAGCAGATCGCGGCCCAGCTGGCCGCCGTCGGGCAGCTCGGCGACTGGGCGGACGTGGTGCCGGTCTCCGCGGTCTCCGGGTTCCAGCTGGACGTGCTGGCCGACGTGCTGGTCTCGCACCTGCCGGAGGGCGTGCCGCTCTATCCCGAGGGCGAGGAGACCGACGAGCCCGAGCAGCAACTGGTCGCCGAGCTGATCCGGGAGGCGATCCTGGAGGGGGTACGGGACGAGCTGCCGCACTCGATCGCCGTCGTGGTGGAGGAGATGGGGCCGCGGGAAGGCCGCGACGACCTCATCGACGTGCACGCGGTGATGTACGTGGAGCGCCCCAGCCAGAAGGCCATCGTCATCGGCGCGAGGGGCGCCAGGCTCAGGGAGGTCGGGTCCCGCGCCCGGCACCAGATCGAGGCGCTCCTGGGCACCCGGGTGTACCTCGATCTGCGCATCAAGATCGCGAAGGACTGGCAGCGGGACCCCAAGCAGCTGCGCCGTCTCGGCTTCTACGACTGATCCCTGGCCCCCGTTCAGATTGGGGGGAATATGCCTGACTCCTGTGTCTGTGCAGGCCGGGCGTGTGATGATCGCAGGTGCTGGCGTGAGGCGACCATTGGAAGACGGCCCGTGAAGGCGGACTGGAGGGGAGCGAGCTTGCTGATCATCTTTGGGCTCCGGGTGTTCTACCGCACGGTCGGCGAGGGAACCTTTCACTGCCAGCGCTGTGGTGGCGATCGCCCGTACCGGCACCGGGCCGGGCGGCGTTGGTTCACGCTGTTCTTCATCCCGGTCATCCCGCTGGCCCACGTCGGCGAGCACGTGCAATGCGCCGAATGCGGCACCCGCTACCGGATGCAGGTGCTGAACCTGCCGACGACGGCCCAGATGCAGGCGGCGATCCCGGCCGGGATGCGGGCCGCGGCCATCGTCATGCTCCGGGCCGGCGGGGCGGGCAGCGCGCCCTCCAGGCGGCGCGCGATTGACGGGATCAAGGGGGCCGGGCTTGGCGATTACGACGACGCGGCTCTCGACGCTGACCTGGCCGAGCCGGCCACGCCCGATGAGCCCGGCCAGGACCTGGCGGGCGCGCTGAACCGGCTGGCCATCCAGCTCGAGGTCCCGGCCAGGGAGTGGTTCCTGGCCGAGGCGGTGCGGATCGGGCTGGCCGACGGGACGCTGTCCGACGAGGAGCGGCACGCCGCACAGCAGATCGCCGCCCGGCTCGGCATGACCCAGGCCCAGGCGCGAGGGGTCATCTCGATGACCGAGGAGGGCGCCTCGGCCTGAGCGTCTGCGTCACAGCGGCACCTGACGGCCCGGCGGGGCAGGCCCTCCTGCCCCTGAGCATGGGCGAGAATGATCGGGTGAGCGTCTACCGTGACGACGGCATCGTGCTCCGCACCCAGAAACTGGGCGAGGCGGACCGCATCGTCACCCTGCTCACCAGGCGGGTCGGCCGGGTCCGGGCCGTGGCCAAGGGGGTGCGGCGGACCAAGTCCCGGTTCGGCGCGCGACTGGAGCCGTTCACCCACGTCGATCTGCTGCTGTACACGGGACGGTCGCTGGACGTGATCACGCAGGCCGACACGGTAAGGCCGTACGGAAAGCCGCTCTCGTCGGACTACCCGCGCTACACCACGGGGACCGCGATGCTGGAGACGGCCGAGAAGTTCACCCCGGTGGAGAAGGAGCCGGCCATGCGCCAGTTCCTTCTGCTGGTCGGCGGGCTCCGGGCGCTCGGCGAGGGGGCGCACGACCCCCGCCTGATCCTCGACGCGTACCTGCTAAGGTCGCTCGCCGTGGCCGGCTACGCTCCCGCGCTCGACGAGTGCGCCGTGTGCGGGACCAGGGTCGGCGCCGACGACGGCGCGGACCCGTCCGCCGCGCTGCGCGCGTTCGCGTTCGCGATCGGGACCGGCGGGCTGGTCTGCCGGTCCTGCCGGGCGCCGGGGGCCGCCACCCCGGCCGCGCCGACAATCGTGCTGATGAACGCGCTGATGCGGGGTGACTGGGGCTACGCCGACGCCAGCGAGCGGAGGCATCAGACCGAGTGCAGCGGCTTGGTCGCCGCCTACCTGCAGTGGCACCTCGAGCACTCGATCCGCTCGCTGCGCCATGTGGAGCACGCGTGAGCTCGCCGGCGGTTTCCCGGCGAGCGGAAAGTATGGCATGACTCGTCCGATTCGCCCTCCGGAGCCGCACCGCGACGGCCTCCGGCCGCCCCGCCTGCCCGCCGAGTTCATCCCGCGGCACGTGGCCCTGGTCATGGACGGCAACGGCCGCTGGGCGAAACAGCGGGGGCTGCCGCGGACCGAGGGGCACAAGCGCGGCGAGGCGGCGCTGTTCGACGTGATCATGGGCGCGATCGAGCTCGGCATCCCGTACCTGTCGGCCTACGCGTTCTCCACCGAGAACTGGCGCCGGTCGCCGGACGAGGTCCGGTTCCTGATGGGGTTCAACCGGGATGTCATCCATCGCCGCCGGGACGAGTTCAACGAGATGGGCGTGCGGGTGCGCTGGGCCGGCCGGCGTCGGCGGCTGTGGAGCAGCGTCATCGCAGAGCTGGAGTACGCGGAGCGGCTGACCGCGGACAACTCCGTGCTGACCCTGCAGTTCTGCGTCAACTACGGCGGCCGCGCGGAGATCGCCGACGCCGCGGCGGCGCTCGCGGCCGACGTGGCAGCGGGCAAGCTGCGCCCGGACAAGATCAACGAGAAGGTCTTCGCCCGTTACCTTGACGAGCCGGACATCCCCGACGTCGACCTGTTCGTCCGCTCTTCGGGCGAGCAGCGGACGTCCAACTTCCTGATCTGGCAGTCTGCCTATGCGGAGATGGTCTTCCTGGACACGCTGTTTCCGGACTTCGACCGGCGGCACCTGTGGCAGGCCTGTGAGATCTACGCCAGCAGGGAACGGCGGTACGGCGGTGCCGAGCCGAACCCCGTCGCCGGTGCCTGACGGCCCGAGAGGACCCGGCTCACCCCGGGCCGGGGCGTTCAGGAAAAGGGGCTTTGAGATCATGAGATCGGCTACATCTGGTTAGGGGGCAATCGTGGCCGACGTGCGTCGCTACTCGCGGGTCGTGGTCAAGATCAGCGGTGAGGCTCTGGCCGGGCCGAACGGCTGGGGCGTGGATCCCGCGAGCCTGGGGCAGCTGGCGGGCGAGCTGCTGTCCGTGCACGAGCTCGGCGTCGAGCTGGCCGTGGTCATCGGCGGCGGCAACTACTTCCGCGGCCGGATGGCCCAGGGCTGGGGCATCGGCCGGGCCGAGGCGGACAACATCGGGATGCTGGGCACGGTCATGAACGCGCTGATGCTGCGCGGCGTGCTGACCGCGCGCAGCGAGTCGGACGTGCGGGTGATGACGGCGATCCCGATGCAGACCGTGGCCGAGCCGTTCATCAGGCTGCGCGCGGACCGGCACCTGCGCCACGGCCTGATCGTGCTGCTGGCCGGCGGCATCGGCCAGCCGTACGTCACGACCGACTACCCCGCCGTGCAGCGGGCACTGGAACTCGAGGCCGACGCGCTGCTGGTCGCCAAGCGCGGGGTGGACGGGGTGTACGACTCCGACCCCAACGTCGACCCGGACGCCAAGCGGTTCACCACCCTCACCTACCGGGAGGCGCTGGACGCGGGGGTGAAGGTCATGGACGAGAGCGCGTTCGTGCTGGCCAACGAGCAGGGGCTGGTCATGCACGTCTTCGACGTCGCCGCGGTGGGCGCGATGAGCGCGATCTGCCTCGGCGAGGACATCGGGACCCGGATCACCAACGACTGACCGGCCCGGCCCGCGGTCCCGGTCCCACGGCCCCGGGTCAGCGGGTGGCCTGGAACCCGGCCACGGCGAGCAGGACGGCGATCGCGGCCACCCGGCCGAGCCGCCCGGTTCCGGCCAGGCGCGGCCAGGACAGGTACGCCAGCCAGGCCAGGAACACCGCCACCACGCACAGCGCCGCCGCGCCCGCCGCACCGCGCACCGCCAGCCCGATCACCATGAGGGCGGCGAGCACCATTGGCGGGACCCAGCGAGGCAGGTGCCGCAGGTAGAGCAGCGGCACGGCGCTGCGGTGCTCCACCGACCGCCTGACCGACGGCGCGGCCGGGACGGGCGAGTCCGGTCGCGGCCTGGCTGGCCGCCGGGTTGATCCGGGCTGGTTCCTGCTCACGGCGTTGCCTGACCCCCTCGGCCGGGCCGGGACGGGCTGACCGGCCTGGCTGACGCTGCGTTCTGCTCCCTGGCCACGATATACGGCCTGCCCGGCGGCGCCCGCCCCGTCGCAGGTCACGCTGGCCGGTAGCCTGACCGCGCAGGCGGCGGGTCCGGCTAAGCTTGTCGCAGCGGCGCAATGACCGACGGGGCATCCGCACCCCGTTTGCGAACCGCGAAGCCGCGAGACCGCGAGCCGACGAAGGCCGTCGGCAGCACGCGCTTCTACCGCAAGCCGCCGACCGCCAGCCGGATGGAGAAACTTGATGGCACGACGCAGTGATCGCCTGGACGAGATCGTCAGCCTGGCCAAGCGGCGCGGGATCGTTTACCCGTCGAGCGAGATCTACGGCGGGCTCCGGGCGTCCTGGGACTACGGCCCCCTCGGCGTCGAGATGAAGAACAACATCAAGCGCCAATGGTGGCGTTCGGTGGTGCAGGAGCGCGACGACGTCGTCGGGCTGGACTCCTCGGTGATCCTCGCGCCCGAGGTGTGGCAGGCCAGCGGTCACCTGACCGAGTTCGTCGACCCGCTGACCGAGTGCCTGTCGTGCCACCACCGGTTCCGCGCCGACCAGCTCATCGAGGCCTACGAGGACAAGCACGGTCACCCGCCCGAGGACGGCCTGGCCCAGATCGCCTGCCCGCACTGCGGCACCAAGGGGGCGTTCACCGAGCCGCGCATGTTCAACGGCCTGCTCCGCACCCACCTGGGCGCCGTGGAGAGCGATGCGGAGGGGGGTGAGGACTCCGGGCTGGCCTACCTCCGCCCCGAGACGGCCCAGGGCATCTTCATCAACTACCGCAACGTGCTGCAGACCTCGCGCAAGAAGATCCCGTTCGGCATCGGCCAGGTCGGCAAGTCGTTCCGGAACGAGATCACGCCGGGCAACTTCATCTTCCGCACCCGCGAGTTCGAGCAGATGGAGATGGAGTTCTTCGTCAGGCCGGGAACCGACGAGCAGTGGCACGAGCAGTGGATCGAGACCCGGATGGCCTGGTACACCGGGCTCGGCCTCAGCCCGGACAACGTGCGGCTTTACGAGCACCCGCAGGAGAAGCTCTCGCACTACTCCAAGCGGACGGTCGACATCGAGTACCGGTTCGGCTTCCCCGGCAGCGAGTGGGGCGAGCTCGAGGGCATCGCCAACCGCACCGACTTCGACCTCAGCACGCACAGCCGGGCCTCCGGCCAGGACATGTCGTACCTGGACCCGGAGTCCGGCGAGCGGTTCGTCCCTTACGTGATCGAGCCCGCCGCGGGCGTGGACCGGTGCCTGCTGGCGTTCCTGCTGGACGGCTACACCCAGGACGAGGCGCCGGACGCCAAGGGCAACATGGAGAAGCGCACGGTACTGCGGCTCGACCACAGGATCGCTCCGGTCAAGGTGGCGGTGCTGCCGCTGTCGCGCAACGCGGACCTCTCGCCGAAGGCCCGGGACGTGGCGGCCGTCCTGCGCAAGCACTGGAACACCGACTTCGACGACGCCAGCGCGATCGGCCGCCGCTACCGGCGCCAGGACGAGATCGGGACCCCGTACTGCGTGACGGTCGATTTCGAGACGCTGAACGATCAAGCGGTCACGGTGCGTGAGCGCGATTCCATGAAGCAGGAGCGGATCGGGATCGACGGCCTCACGTCGTACCTTTCTGAACGCATAGCCGACTGCTGAGACCGGCAAGGGCAGGGGCTCTGGCCGGGATCCCCGGCGCATGTCCCGGCCGAGCCTGTAACAAATTCCAAGTATTCTGATCGACAATATTGATTTATCGGCCATACGCCGGCATGATGGATCCATGGCGTCCCACCTCAGCGTCAAGCGCCGCTACGTGGATCTGCTGTTCGTCTCCAGCGCGGCCTGTCCGCCGCGGCTGCGGTCCCGCGCCCGGCACTGACCGTCCGCCGCGGCTCCGGCACGCCCGGCACTGACTGAGCGTCGCGGGACCCGGCGGCAACGTTCTCGTCTCTTTCATCTGGCTTGACTCCCGTTCACCGTCCCTGGCTTCGGCACGCCCGCATGCCCGGGACCAGTCCACCGCACCCCACGTCGAGAGGCATGCATCATGACCGACACCATCCCCGCCCAGGCCCGGATCGGCGTCCGCAGGCTGGCCGGGAACATCGGCGCCGAGATCACCGGCGTCGACGCCGCGACCCGGCTCAGCGACGACACGATCGCCCGGGTCCGGCAGGCGCTGCTGGACCACAAGGTGGTCTTCCTGCGCGGGCAGCGCCTGGACTACGCCAGCCAGGTGGCCTTTGCCGAGCGACTGGGCCCGCTCACCCTGGGCCATCCGACGCTGGCATCGCCGCCGGGCCAGCCGTTCCTGGAGGAGATCGACTCCCGGCTCGGCACCCGGGCCAACCACTGGCACACCGACGTCACGTTCGTGGACCGGCCGCCGGCATTCACGCTGCTGCACGCCGTGGTGATCCCGCCGGTGGGCGGCGACACCCTGTGGGCGAACACGGTCACCGCCTACCAGTCCCTGCCCGCCGAGCTGCGCGATCTGGCCGACCGGCTGCGCATCGTGCACACCAACGACCACGACTACGCCGCCACGGCCTACCGTGAGGAGCGCGACGAGGTGCAGGCCTTGCGCAAGGAGTTCGTGTCGACCATCTACGAGACCGAGCATCCCGCGGTCCGGGTGCACCCCGAGACCGAGGAGCGTTCGCTGGTCCTGGGCGGCTTCGCCCGCTCGGTGATCGGGTTCTCGCCGCAGGCGTCCCGCGACCTGATCAGGCTCCTGCAGGAGCACGTGACCCGGCCCGAGCACACGGTGCGCTGGCAGTGGCGGGTCGACGACCTGGCCATCTGGGACAACCGGGCCACGCAGCACTACGCGATCTTCGATTACGGCCGTGAGCACAGGCGCGGCGAGCGGGTGACCGTGGCCGGGCCGGTGCCGGTCGGCGTCGACGGCCGCCCCAGCGTGGCGCTGAAGGGCGAGGCCGCCGCGTACTACCGGATCGCGGCATGAGCGCCGCCTCGGGCACCGCCACCGAGTCCCGCGGCGGGCTGCCGGTGTACAAGCGGAGGCGGCGGCGCATCTACGCGGCGGCCGCCGTGGCCGCGGCGGTGGTGATCGCGCTGATCATCTGGGCCGTCACCCAGGGCGGCGGCGGCTCCTCGGCCGCGCTGCCGGGTTTCACTATCGCCTACGGCCAGGGCACCGTGGCCAGCTCCGACAGCATCGTGGCCAGCGACCCGGCGCTCGCCGCGACGATCCCGGCTCATCTGCACTTCGTGCCGTTCGACGCGGGCGTGACCGCGATCGCCGAGATGCGCAGCGGCAGCTTGCAGGCGATCAGCGGGGTCGGCAACCCGCCGGTCGTGGGGGCGATCGGCACCGACACCGGGGTCGACGTGGTGATAGCGCAGAGCTTTGACGCCGACGCGCTGATCGTGCCGAAGTCGATCACGTCGCCGGGCCAGCTGGCGGGCAAGTCGGTCGGCGTCCTGGTCGGGTCGTCGGAGGACTACGAGCTGCAGGGCTGGCTCGGCCTGGAGCACCTCACCTCATCGGTCAAGGTCGTCCCGTTCGCCAGCGAGCAGGCGGCCGCGGCCGCCTACCTGGGCGGCTCGGTGACCGGGGCGTACGTCCAGGCCGGGCCGGAGGCCCAGCTGATCGCCCAGGGCGGGCACCCGCTGACCGATGCCGAGCAGATCGCCAAGCTCGGCATACCCGGCCTGAACGTGGTCGCGGTCTCGCAGGGCCTGGTCCAGAGCGATCCCGCCCTGGTGCAGAAGTACGTGTGCGCCGAGGTGCAGGCCACGCGCCTGTTCACCGGGCCTCAGGCGGCCAGGTACCTGACCCAGAGCGCCAAGGTGCAGGGCGTTCCCGGCTCGCTCATCGTGACCGCGACGAAGAACTACCCGTTCATACCGCTGGACCAGCAGCTGCACTGGCTCGGGTCGGGCCTGGGCGACACCTCCAGCCCGATCGTCAAAGCCTACGAGCTGACCGCTCAGTTCCTGGTCGGTCAGGGCCGTCTCACGTCGGTCCCGTCCGCGGCCGTC
>JASIJN010000148.1 GCA_030050125.1 Streptosporangiaceae bacterium
CTGGGCCTGGCTGCTGAACGGCGGCCAGCCGCTGGCCTCGGCCCGCCTCGCCCGCTGACCCCGGCGGGGGCCGGCCGCGGGCGGGCCGTCAGGGGGTGTCAGCGAGCTGACGGCGGCGTGTCAGCGCGCCCGCCGACGATGGCGTCATGACCGAAGTGATCGAAGCCGAGGGGCTGACCAAGAGATTCGGTGCCACCCAGGCCCTGGCCGGGGTCGACATATCCGCCGGCAGCGGGCAGGTGCTGGCCCTGCTCGGCCCGAACGGGGCCGGCAAGACCACGATCGTGCGCATCCTGGCCACGCTGCTGAGGCCGGACGGCGGGCGGGCCCGGGTCGGCGGCTACGACGTGATGTCCGACGCGGCCCAGGTGCGCCGGCTGATCGGGCTCACCGGGCAGTACGCCTCGGTGGACGAGGAGCTGACCGGCACCGAGAACCTGATCATGATCTGCCGGCTGCTCGGCTTCGGGCGGCCGGCGTCCCGGGCCCGGGCGGCCGCGATGCTCGAGCGGTTCGACCTGGCCGACGCCGCCGGGCGGGCGGTGAAGACCTACTCCGGCGGTATGCGGCGGCGGCTCGACCTGGCCGCCAGCCTGCTCGGCGAGCCCGAGGTGCTGTTCCTCGACGAGCCGACCACCGGGCTGGACCCGCGCGCCCGCAGCCAGATGTGGGAGACGGTGCGCGGCGTGGTCGCGGCCGGCGCCACCGTGCTGCTCACCACGCAGTACCTGGACGAGGCGGACGAACTCGCCGACCGGATCGCCGTGATCGACCACGGGCTCGTGGTCGCGTCCGGAACGCCCGACGAGCTGAAGGCCAGGACCGGCAGCCAGACCCTGGCGCTGCGCGTCACCGACCCGGCGCGCACCGGCCAGGCGGCCGGCGTGGTGGCCGAGGTCACCGGCGAGCCGCCCGGCGTCGCGCCGGACGGCCTGGTGACGGCGACGATCGGCGACCCGGCCGTCGTGCCCGCCATTGTCCGGCGGCTCGACGACGCGGGGATCGTGGCGGCCGAGCTGACCCTGCGGCTGCCCAGCCTGGATGAGGTGTTCCTGACCCTGACCGGTCACCGGGCCCAGGACGACGACCTTGAACGCGAACGGAGGGTGGCATGACCACGCAGCTGACGCAGTCGGCCGGGACCGGGGTGGCGGTCGACGCCGGCCCGCCGCGGCCCGCCCCGCGCCCCCGTGCGGGCACAGCGGCCAGGAGGGTGAGCCTGCGCCAGACGCTGGCCAACGGCTTCACCCTGGCCTGGCGCAACGTGATGCAGCTCAAGCACTCGCCGGAGAAGCTGATGGACGTCACCCTGATGCCCATCGTGTTCCTGGTGCTGTTCCTGTACGTGTTCGGCGGCGTGGTGGCGGGCAGCACGCACGGCTACCTGGAGCTGCTGCTGCCCGGGCTGATCGCGCAGATGGCCATGTTCGCCACGATGAGCCTGGGCACCGCGCTGTGCGAGGACATACACAAGGGCGTGTTCGACCGGTTCCGTAGCCTGCCGATCGCCCGGTCGGCGCCGCTGATCGGCACGGTGCTGGGGAACACGATCCGGTTCTGCGTGGTGATGGCCGTGCTCACCGGGTTCGGCTGCGTGCTCGGGTTCCGGTTCCACACCGGCGTCCTGTCCATCGCCGCGGCGTACGGCCTGGCCTACGTGTTCTACCTGGCCATGTGCTGGATCTCGGCCCTGATCGGGCTGGTGGCCCCGTCCCCGGAGACCGTGCAGGGCATCTCGTTCATCTTGACCATGCCGCTGGTCTTCGGCAGCAGCGTGCTGCTGGCCAACACCAGCACCATGCCCGGCTGGCTGCAGGCCTGGGTGAAGATCAACCCGGTGACTCACCTGGCCGACGCGGTCCGGGCGCTGACCATCGGCGGGCCGCCGGGCTCCCACGCGCTCATCACGCTGGCCTGGGCGGCCGGGATCATGCTGGTGACGTTCCCGCTGGCGATGCGGATGTACCGCAGGCGGGTGTGAGCTACAGGGCGTGAGCTACAAGGCGAGCGCGTCGGCCCGGCCCAGGCGCCGGCCCCGGGCGTACCCGGCTTGGAAGTCCGCCTCGCTCAGCCTGGAGGCGATCGCGGCCCTGGCCCTGATCACCTCCAGGCTCCGGGCGTCGCTGAAGCCTTGCAGCGTATGGGCCAGTCCGAGCAGCTCCGCGGCCCGGGCCGGCTCGCCCCTGGCCGCGGTCAGCGCGGCCATCCCGTTGACCACCACGGCCAGGGGCCAGTTGCCCGGCAGCATCGCCGCCGGGCCATCGGCCAGCACGCCGATGGCGCGCTTGTGCCAGTCGCCGGCGGCGCCCAGGTCGCCCTCCTGCTCAGCCACGCAGCCCAGCTTGGTGAACGCGGCGGCGGCCGCGGTGAACATGTCCGGCCGCCGCAGCCGCGGCTCGACGATGGCCAGCGCGCGCTGCAGCAACTCCCGGGCCCCGGCCAGGTCCCCGTCCCGCCGGGCGATCTCGGCCAGCTGGACGTAGCCCGAGGCGGCGTCGTCGAGCTCGCCCGCCCGCTCGGCGCTGCGCACGCCGTCTTCCAGGTCCGCCCGGGCCCGCTCGAGGTCCCCGGCCCGGGCCCGGGCCTCGCCCAGGGCAATGCCCATCACCCCGGCCAGGTTGCCGGACAGGCCCTCGGCATGCTCGCGCGCCTGCTCCAGGGCCCGGACCGCCTCGTCGGGCCGGTCCCGCGCGACAGCCACCTGGGCCAGGCCGGTCAGGCACCCGATCAGCCCGAACCGGTCCCCCAGCTCCTGGAACTCGGTGTAGCTCTCGGCCAGGTCGCCGGCTGCCGAGTCGACGTCCCCCTCGTTCAGGGCCAGATGGGCGGCCAGCGCGCGCCGCGCGGCCCTGACCCAGGGATCGCGATGCGGCGGGCCGGCCCGCAGCCGCGTCCTGGCCCCCCCGGTGTCCCCGCCGAGGATCGCCAGCATGGGCGCCGCCACCGCGAGCAGCGGATGGTCGATGTCCGGCGGCAGGCTCAGCCGGCGCAGCGCTTCCAGCGACGGCCCCAGGTCGCCCGCGGCGTCGGCGGCGGCCTTGCTGAGGGTCGCCATGATCGTGACGACGGCGTGCGCCTCGGCCAGGCCCTCCGGCGGCGTGTCCCCGGCCAGCCGCAGCACCTCGGCGGATGACTCGGCCGCCTCGCCGTCGAAGTCGCGCACGATCCAGAACCAGGCCAGCGACCGGACGAAGCGCAGGGCCACGGCCGCGTCGCCGGCCCCTATCGCGTGCCGGAGCGCGGCCGACAGGTTGTCGTGGTCGTCCGACAGCCGGTCCAGCCAGGCCAGCTGGTCGCGGGAGCGCAGCCGCGGCTCGGCTCGCTCGGCCAGTTCCAGGAAGTACCCGGCGTGCGCGGCGGCCGCCTGGCCGGCCTCGCCGGCCTGAGCCAGCCGGTCGGCCGCGTACGCGCGCACCGTCTCCAGCAGCCCGTACCGGACCTGCCGCTCGCCGGTCGCCGTCACCAGCGACTTGTCCACCAGCGACGCGATGACGTCCACCACCGCGGCCCGGCCGGGCGCGCCGCCGAGCGAGCACACCCGCTCGGCCGCGTCCGGGGTCGCGCCGCCGCTGAACACCGACAGCCGGCGCAAGACCATGCGCTCGGTGTCGTCGAGCAGCTCCCAGCTCCAGTCCACGATCGCGCGCAGGGTCTGGTGCCTTGGCAGCGCGCCCCGGCTGCCGGTCGACAGCAGCGCGAACCTGTCGTCCAGCCGGTCGGCGACCTGGGCCGGGGTGAGCGCGCGCACCCGCGCCGCGGCCAGCTCGATGGCCAGCGGGATGCCGTCGAGGGCCCGGCAGATCCGCACCACCGGGCCCACGGCGTGGGCGTCGACGGTGAACCCCGGCCGCACCGCGGCGGCCCGGTCGGC
>JASIJN010000016.1 GCA_030050125.1 Streptosporangiaceae bacterium
ATCTGGAGATCCCGTACGAGACCTCGGGCACGCGCAACTGGTCGTTCGATGGTCACGACTACGTCTACACGGGTCCGTTCGGCCCGTTCCCCGCCGACCCGCAGGCGCCCACCCGCCAGATGGGCGGAATCAGCCTGCTCACGCCGCAGGCCCAGGTCACCTTCCGCAGCCGGGTCGAGCAGTTCATCGACACCTACGTGCGCGGGGCCGTCGACCCTCCCATCACCCTGGCCGACCTGGCCAAGCTCGACGACGAGGTCGGCCGCATCGACGGATGGAAGCTGATGTCGCAGGCACTGACCGGATTCGGCGACCTGGTCGCGATGCGAGACACCCGCGCCCAGACCGCGCCCGACGCGACGGTCGCCGCCGACATCGCCGGCCAGACGCAGCAGGTGCCGTACATCCCGAACGGGACGCCCGATGCCTTCTCCGCGGTCCGGCAGGGCCAGTTCGCTTTCACCAGCTTGCTGGTCTATGACGCGTTCGGCCAGGTCCTCCAGGTCGTCGGCGGCACGGGCCCGACCGACCCGCAGAACTTCGCGCCGGTGCGCGACCCGGCGCTGACCCCGTCCCGGCCCGCGATCACCCGTAACCCGCAGCGGCTCATCGAGGTCCCGCCGCGCCTGATGCAAGGTGCCCGGCTGGAGTTCCTGCTGGTCGACGCGGTGGACGACACCAAGGTCGTAGGGACCAGCGCGGGCGCCAACCCGGTCGGCGGCTGGGTGCTGCCCAACCACCTGGACCGCAGCCTGCTGCTCTACGCTCCGGAGGGCGCCAGCCTGGGCTCGTTGCGGCTGCTGGCTGACGACACGGGGACCACGACCGCGCGCTGGCAGGCGCCGCCGCACTCCGCGCTCACGCTCGCGGACGTCCAGGCTCGCGCGCCGCGGCTGGCCGCGATGATCGGCGAGCAGGCGCTGGCCGACCCGGCCACCTTCACCGCCTTCCTGGACACGGTCGACACGTCGCTGTGGACCATCGATCCGCTCGGCAACCGGGCCGACGTCAACCTGTCGGTGCTGATCGGACGGCCGCTGGCGCTGGTCAGGGCCCGGCTCGACCTCGCCCTCGACGGACCGCCCGTCAGCGACCTGACGCCGTGGGCGCTGGCCTGGCCGCCGCCGACGCCGGACTTCCTGTCCTACGACTTCGCGGTGCGCCTTGGCGACCAGGCAACCCGCTCCGACGGACTGCTCGGCTACTTCGCCGGCGGCGACACCGGCACCTTCAACAGCGTGTCGGCCCCCGCGGGGGCGACGTCCTATCTCCGCCAGATCGGGCCGCCTGGCCAGACATCCGACCCCAACTACCTCAGCCTGAGCTTCGGCGCCACGGCCCCGCAGGCCGTCACGATGCTGCTCGACCCGCGCGCGGAAGTCCACGCGATCACCGGCGTCCTGCCGGTCAAGTCTCTGGCCCTCCCGCCGAAATTCGTCGACGGACCGCTTGCCGCGCTGGAGGTGGCCTTCACCGTCGGCGCACTGCCCACGGTGATCGTCCCGACCCCCGGCTCGCAGCCGCCGCCGGCGAACCCCCAGGCCGTCAGCCTGCCGATGCCCATCGAGCAGGGCGGGACGTGGGCCTGGTGGGAGCGCTCGGTCGATGTGCCCGCGGGATGGGCGCCGTACGACCTCGCGCGGGCCGGTTCCGCTGCCGAGCTCACCGACCTTCCCGCCACCGTCCGTGATGGGTTCCTCCAGCTCACCGTCGGCCTCGTCCCGCAGGGGCCAGCCGAACCCGCCCAGCGCCGCCCTCCGGCCTGACCATTCAGGAGCCGCCGTGTCCGAGCTCGTCATCCTGCCCGCCGCACCGCCGCCCGACCTGCTGCCCTACGGCTTCTCCACGCTGCCCGCTCCGCTCCAGGTGAGCGCGGCCAGCGCGGCCAGTCCCGGCGCCATCAACATCTGGGCCGGCTTGCCGCAGGCCAGCGTCTACTGCAGCAAGATCGTCATCGGAGTCCCGATCGGCCCGGCCGCCACCGACCTGACCACGCAGACGCCCAGCGTCACCCCGAACACCACCTGGTGGGCGATCAGCGGCCTGGTCATCGAGACCGGCGACCATCTTGGCCTCTCCGCGGACACCAGCTATGCCGTCTTCACGGCGGTCGCCACCTCCGACGCGCACTGGCTGATCGACTACGATTTGCAGTTCAGCATCATCACGGCGCAGGTCAACCAGAACGAGGGCACGTTCGGCCTGGTGATCGCCGAGACGTCCGGGCCCGCCCCGGACCAGCTCGAGCAGCGGCGCTCGGTCTTCGACCTCACCAAGGGCCCGGTCACCGGCTACCTGAACAACATGATGACCACCGCGGCGCCGCCCGGCCCGGCCGACATCCCGCTCAGCGAGTTCACCGCCGGCCAGCCGATCCGCCTGGCGTGGGCGAGCAACGCGTCATCGTTCGCGGTATACGCCGGCAGCGCCACCACGCCGGTGTGGACCGGCGCCGACACCTCCACCGTGCTGAGCGCTGGCCTGACCAGGGATGCCACGCTGACCGTGGTGGCAACGGGCGACCTGGGCGTGCTCATCGCCGGCACGACGGTCATCATCACCAACCCGGCGCTGACCCCGGCGTCGGTCGCCGCCGGCATCCTGACGACCACGGGGCTCACCAAGCTCGCCGCGGCGGCACTGGCCAACCTCTCCACGGCGGGCGTGAGCGCCACCGGGCCGACCACGCTGGCCGGCGGCGCCCGCGCCTCGACCCTGACCGCGACCGGGGGCGCCGTGCTGCGCGGGCCGGTCACGTCGTCGTCGGCCGCCGTCAACGGCCAGCTGACCGTCGGCGGCTCGGCCCAGCTGGGCGGGGCATCCATGGCCTCACTGCGCCTCACGAACGTCGCCACCATCATGAACCCGCGCTCGATCGGAGCCGGGTCCTACGTGGCCAGCTCGGACGGGCTCGTCGTCGGCACCGTCGGCTGGCCGAGCAACGCCGGCCAGAAATGCGCGGCCGTCGCCTACGGGAGCACCGCGGGCGCCGGGGCCGTCTACGCCCGCGGCGGCAACCGGATGTTCTGGGTCAGCAGCGATGCCAAGCATTTCTCGAGTTGGATGGTGGGCGGCTCGTTCCTGCTGCCCGTCCGCCGGGGATACGGATTCACGGTCGGCGTTTACCAGGTCAACGGGAACGACGTCGCCGCCCCTACCTCGTTTGCCTGGGTGCCGTTCGGCACGTCGGCCTCGCTGCGCGAACTCAGTCACGACGAGGCGATCGCCTACGGCCTGGACGCGATCACCCTCCCGCCGCCCCTGGAGCTGACTGCCCCGTCCGTGGGCGGCGAAGTCAGCCACCTGATGGAGGTCATCGCCGGCATACTCGGCGACCGCCTCACCCCCGAACTGCGCCACCGGCTGCGCCGCGCCGTCCTGACTCTCGCCACCGGCCACTGAGCCCTCCCGGATCGGAGCCCATGCAATGACCAGCACCACCGACATCCCCACCACGCCGTTCTACCTGCGGAGCTTCGTGGCGACCGTGCCCGGGTCCACCACGCCGGTGACCGAGTTCGGCAGCGGCCAGGACATTCAGCTGTCCTGGGACAGCAGCGGGACCGCGTTCACCGTCTACGCGGCGAAGGACCCGGCGCCGCTGTACTCCGGGCCCGACAAGACGTTCGTCGTCAAGGGCGGCCGCATCAAGGCCACGACGTTCATACTCGTCGCGTCGGTCACCGGCGGCCCGGACTCCGGCGTGCCGTACCCGGACTTCGAGACGATCACGCTGACCGACGCGCTGACCATCGAGATCACCAATCCGGCGCTGACGCCCGCGTCGGTCACCGCGGGCACGCTGTCGGTCACAGGGAACAGCACGCTGCAGAACGTGACGGCGACGTCCGCCCAGGTCGCCGGCCCGCTGACCGTCTCGGGCGCGGCCACCCTGAGCGGCGGCGCGACGGTCAGCGGCCTGACCGTCGATGGCGCGTCGACGCTTTCTGGCGGCGTCAGGGCCGACAGCGCCGCCATTACCGGGGCTCTCACGGCGGCCAGCTCCGCCCTCGGTGACGCCAGCGCCGCATCACTGAGCGTCGCCAACTGGGTGACGATGCTGAACCCCAAGGGGATCGGCGCCGGCAACTACACCCCCTCCAGCGACGGGCTCGTGGTCGGGACCGTCGGGTGGCCAGGCAACTCCGGGCAGAAGTGCTCAGCCGTCGCCTACGGGTGGACGGCCAGGGTCGGCAACGTGTACGCGACCGGTGGCAACGACGTCATGTGGACGAACGGCAGCAGCTTCTGGATGTGGATGGTCGGCGGCTCCTTCGTCCTGCCCGTCACCAGGGGCGCGCCGTTCACCATTGGCGTCTACCAGGTCAGCGGCGGCGACGTCGCCGCGCCGGTCTCGTTCGCCTGGGTGCCCTTCGGCACCAGCGCAGCGCTGGCCGAGGCCTCCGACGAGGACCTGGCCGCCGCGGGCTACACCGGGTCGTACGTTCCGACGCCGGCCACGGAGCCCGAGCCGTTTGATCCGGACTTCGCCATATCGGAGATCGTCGGCGTGCTCGGCGACGCAATGGATGAGCCGCTCGACCCGGCCGACGGCGAGCGCCTGACCGCCGCCCTGCGCGCCCTGGTGACTCACGCCGTCCCGCCCGGACCGGCCCAGGGCTGATTACTGCGCTCGCCTGCTGGAGACCCCAGGGCACGGGCTCACCGGGTGGCCTCTGGCGCTGGTGAGCCCGTGCCCTGGGGGTGCGTCAGCCTTTGGCGTAGTTGCTGGCACCCCACCAGTCCACGACTATTACTGGCTCGTCACCGACGACCCAGGCATCGTGGCCTGAAGGCAGCGCCGTCACCTGGCCAGGAACGGCGTCGAACTGGGTGCCGTCGGCCATCTCGACCCGCAGCGTTCCGGCCACGTGGTACTGGAAGTGCGGTGCCTCACACAGTTCGGTGCCGACGAGCGGCTTGACATGCTCGGACCACCGCCAGCCGGGCTGTAGCGTCAGCCGCCCGATATCGCTGCCGCCGATATGCAGCAGCTCCACCTGACCGTTAGTGAACGTGCGGACTTCATCGGCCTTCGCGAAGTCCTTGTGCTCCGCTGTGGACATAATCTTTCTCCCTGCTCGTGATGCCAGACGAATGGTGCCGGGCCCAGGACGGTTACTCGTCCCAGGCCTGGACGCCGGACTGGTGGGTGATCAGGCCGTCCTTCAGGTCAAGCACGGCAATGCACAGGACCTGCGCCCCGCTCGGGTAACGGCAGGCCTGCACGAAGGCCGCATTGTTCTCGCTGACCACCAGGCGCCTGATCTTGTGCGTCATGTCTCGGCCGCACACGTCCGCGAAGTACTCGCCGATCGCCCTCCGGCCACGGATGACCTTCGGGTTGCTGGGCTGGTCGTTGCGGTCCACGACCTGCAACTCGGCATCCTCGGCATACAGGCCGAGCAGTGTTGCGGCGTCGCGCTCCTCGATGCCACGGCGCAATGCCTCGGAATCGAACGACCGGCCGGTCCTGGTGATCTCGCTGGTGCTCATCTGGTGCCTCCCTGATCGTCGTGCTCTTCGAACTCCGAGCACGACAATTCCCTGGCACCGTCAACGGACCGTCAAAGCCCAGGCAGGAGGAGCTGAGGCAGATCAGGAACCGCCCTTTCCAGGGGTATGACACTTACAATAACTGCAGCCATGCTTGAGATCCGCGTGATCGGCGAGCTAGAGGTGCGGCTAGCCGGGAAGAAGGCAGCGCTCCCGGCCGGCAGACGGGTCAGGGCGCTGCTGGGCTGGCTCGCGCTGCACCCCGGCCGCCATCCCCGGTCTCGGCTGGCCGGGCAATTCTGGCCGGATGTACTCGACGCCAGCGCCAGGGCCAGCCTCCGAAGCGCCATCTGGGCCCTCCGCTCGGCGCTCGGGCCCGCTTTCGGCTCGTACCTGGCCACCGACCGCGACACCGTCACCCTCGCAGCCGACGGTCTCTCGGTGGACCTCCAGGAAGTTAGGCGGCTCATCGCACAGGGCCAGCCCAGAGCCGCGCTCGACCTGTGCCGTGGGGACCTGCTGCAGGAACTCGATGATGACTGGGTCATCGAGGCCCGCGAGGAACTGGACCGCGATATCGCCGCCGCGCTTCGGAGCCTCATGGAACAGGCCACCGCCGCGGGCGACCTGGCGGCCGCGGTCGACTGGGCGCGGCGCCGGGCGGCGCTCTGCCCGCTGGACGAGTCGGCCGGAGCTGACCTGATCGGCGCCCTCGTGCGAGCTGGCGATGCGTCGGCAGCACTGGAGACGCTGGAGAAGCTGCGGGAGCGGCTGGACAGCGAACTCGGGATCCCGGTGTCCGCGGAGACGGTGGCGCTGGTCGGCCAGCTTCGCGGCACGGCCAGCCGACCCGCGCAGGCCGCCCAGCACGCTCATCGCCGCTCAAGCGTTTCTGAGCACGCGGTCAAGCCAGCAGCAGGAGGTCTCATAGGACGAGGACAGGACCTCGCCGATCTGGTCAAGGCCTGGCGGGCGGCGCGAAGTGGCTCTGGCGGAGCCGTACTGCTTGACGGAGAGGGTGGCATTGGCAAGACCCGGCTCGTCGAGGAGCTACAGGCCACGGCACGGCGGGCCGACCCCAACGTCCTGATAGCTGGAACCACAGCAGCCGGACCGGGCCGGGCGTCGCCGTTTGCCATCTGGACCGACGCGCTCAGCGATCTGGTGAGCATGATGGGTCACCCGCCTGAGGGCCAGGCCTGGACCGCCGACCTGGCCAGGATCGTCCCAGCGCTGGCTCGGCGACAGGCAGATACCGGGCGAGCGACGCGAGCCAGCGCTGATCCTCAGCTCGATCGAATCCAGCTGTGCGAGGCCGTCGTGCAGTTCCTGGCCTGGGCATCGCGACAGGCTCCCCTGCTGCTGGCCTTCGAGGACCTGCACCTGGCGGACACGGCGAGCCTCGAGCTGATCGCCTACGCCGGACGGCGGCTCGGCCGCACGCCAGTGCTTCTCATCCTCACGCGCCGCAGGCTGCCAACGCGCCAGGATCTCGACGCCGTGCTCGGAGCACTGCGCTCGCGCAGCGCGCTCGTCACGGAGGTCAACGTGCGGCCACTCGCGGACGACGCCGCGCGGAGTCTCATCAAGGCCTCGGCCGACCTGCCAGCCGAGGTCGTCGAGCAGATCGTGAGGCTGGCAGCAGGTAACCCGCTGCTCGCCGTCGAGACCGCCCGCGCGGCCGCTCGAGACGGCGCGGACCTTGCCACTGGGCTCAGTGGCGCGGCGAGGCTGGCGATCAGCCGTCTGTCGGGCCAGGCACGTGTGTTCGTCGAATTCCTCGCCGCCGCCGGACGTGACCTGGACCGTCCTGAGGTCGCCTCGCTCCCGCTCCAGAACCCAGCACGCGCCGCAGCCGAGGCCCTCGGGTCAGGCCTGCTGAGAGCCGACGACGGGCAAACAGGATTCCGGCACGCCCTACTGCGCGATGCGGTCTATGAGGAAATTCCCGAGCCGATCAGGACACGCCTGCACCACGAGCTCGCCCAGTTGCTGCGTAAGCGAGGCCGGCCAGCAGACTCCCGTGCTCAGCACACACGAGACTCCCGCCGTGGTCTGCGCGCGGCGGAGATCGCGCGGCACCTCATCCTGGCCGGCCAGGATGAACAGGCCGTCAGCCACCTGATCCTGGCCGCACAAGACGCGCGCTGCGTAGCCGCGATGGCCGAGGCCGCCGACTTCCTGACCGAGGCCGTGCAGATCGAGGCACATGACCCTGACCTATTGCTCGAGCTCGCCGAGGTCGAAGCATTCCGCGGCCTGCTCGAGTCCTCCGACAATGCTTTCGACCGGGCGCTCGAGCAGATATCGCCACAAGACGCCGGAGCCCTGATCAGCGCCTGGCTGAGACGCGGCCGGTGGCTCCGCGGCGGTCTCTGCCATCCACGCGAGTCGCGCCGTTCCTACCAGAACGCGCTCGACGTGCTGGATCGAGATCCCGCATCCGATCTCTCCGCGCGGGCAGAGGCCCTGGCCGGCATGGCATGGGCCGAAGCGGTCGCTGGCGACCCGGCCGCGGTCGACGATCTGCTTGCCGAGACCGACCGGATCCTTGATCGCGGCAGGACGGGCGACCTGCTCGCGCACGACATCGGGGTGGCGCGCGGGCACGCGCTGATCAGGGCAGGCCGGTTCACCGACAGCTTCGGTCCGCTCATCGCGGCCAGCGCCGCCGCGGGCCGCGCCGGGCGCCCGGACATGGCCTACAGCTGCCTCAGCAACGCGGCGAGCGCGGCTGCGTGCGCGGGTGAGTTCGGCCGGGCGCTGGACTTCGCTGACCGGTGCCTCCCTCTGGTCGCGCCCAACGGGCTGCTGCGTCTCAGCGTCTACGCGCAGGCGACGCGATCGGCCATCTTGCGCAGGCTGGGCCGGCTGTCCGAGGCACGCCGGGCGTGCGACGCGGCGGCCGGATACTGCGAGCGGGCAGGTCTGCCCGAGCTGGACGGCCTGGTCTGCCAGGAACGCGGGCTGCTCGCCCTAGCCGATGCGGATCCTGTCGCTGCGGCGGCCTCGCTACTGAGCGCCCTGGATCTTCATGCCCCGGTGAGCAGGCCCGCTACACGTCTGCGGCTGGCGGAAGCCCTGGCGCTATCCGGGCAGGCTGACCTGGCGGAGGCGGAGCTAAGAAACGTCGCGCTCGAGCCAGTGACTCCGAGCGACTTCCCCGCCACCCTGGTCGCGTGGATGAGTCGGGTGCAGGGCCTCATCGCCTCCTCGCGCGGGGATGCCGCCCTGGCCGAGAGGCGGCTGGCGGAGTCGGTGACCGGATGGCAGCGGATCGCGCGGACGCATGGCAGTGCTCAAACCGGCGCCGGCTACGTTGCCGCGCTCATCGATCTCGGCCGACCGCCCGTAAGCTCGCTCGTGGAGCCCGCCCGAGAACTCGCCATCGTCACCGCCGAGCTAGCCGCGCTCCGCCGCCACAAGGCAGGAACCAAAGACCCCGGTGCTAGGCCCGGCACCGGGGCCCGGCAGGCCGGCACCCGGGCTGCGCACAGCCCTGACATCGCAAGCCAGGAGTAAACCGATGCGGACCTTCGACCAGAGCGCAGTCAGCACTGCACCCCCGGAAGAGGTATGGAAATTGCTATATGACCCAGCCCAGTTCCCGCTGTGGTGGGCGGGTACCGGGTCAGTGGAGCCGGGCAGTGACGTCGGCGACTACATCATGTACCCGGAGGGATATCCCGACTTTCCGATGCCGCAAGCGCTAGAGACCAGCCAGGAAAACGGCACCGTAAAAATCTCATGCCTGGTCTCAGATCTATGCTTTGATTGGCGGCTTCGGCCGTCCGGCGGTGGCACCGAGATCTCCGTGCATGTCGAGATACCCGACCGCGAGGCGCACCGCCTCGATCAACAGCGCGACATTATTCGCCGGTCAGTGCTACGACTCGCCGAGCTCGCCGCTGACCGCGCATAGGCCGCCGGGCTTCGGCGAAGAATTCCGCACCTGATGGGCGGCCACAGCGTCAAGTTCCACACGACGGCCGCCAAGACCCTGCGCCACCCCGCCGCCGAGCTCGAACCCACCGGCGAAGCACGCACCCTCCCCGGAGACCACGGCCTGACCATCATCACCTACACCGTCGAACCCCCACAACGCCTCCGAACAAGCCCTGAACTTTCTCGCGAGCTGGAGCGCGCAGGCATCCCCCTGCGGAATTCCGGCAGAGGAGACGCTCCACGTCGGCGAAATGCCTGGTGACCGGCTCGCGCATCCGGCCTAGTGTCACTTACTTTGATCTTGGAAAGACAGCTGAGATCCAGCCGCGCCAAGCATCGCGGTCCTGGGTGAGGGCGCATCAGCGCCGTATGCTCGTGCACGGCACGGACATGCACTGGAGGGGCTTACCGTGACGGGCTATCACCCCATGACCCTGGCCGAACTGGGCGGCCGCCTGGCGCGGGCATCCGACCCCAAGGTGCGGTGGAAGCTCGTCTGGGAGTTCCTTGAGGAGTACCGGTGGGAGCAAGCCAGTGCTCAGCCCTCGCTGCTGCGGGACGAGCCGGCGCCGGTTGGTGACGAACGGTGGGATGCGCTGCTGGCGGCGCTGGCTGAGCATCTTGCCGCGCGGCTTGACCTCGCTCCCCCGCTGTGGGCTGAGTCCCGGGTGCTGAGGCGGCCGTGGTTCCCGGCGGAACTGCGGATCCAGCGGGCCGAGGCGCTGGTCTGGGCTCCGGCGGCGTTCCGCAAGCATGGCGTCTACCTGTCGGCCCGGGACCTGGACGCGGCGTGACCGAAGCCGACGATGTCCTTTTCGGCCGGGCCGAGATGGAACGAGCCTTTACCGCCTTGGGCGAGCGCCTGGCCCGCAAGGGTGTCGTCGCGGACGTCTTCGTGGTCGGCGGCGCCGCCATGGCCCTGGCCTACGACGCCACCCGCGTGACCCGCGACATTGACGCAACGTTCGTCCCCCACGGGGTGGTGATCGAGGAGTCCCGGCGCGTCG
>JASIJN010000149.1 GCA_030050125.1 Streptosporangiaceae bacterium
GGCCGGTCCGACGGCCGGGCACTCGACCGTCGCGGCGGCGAGCCCGAGCCCCGCGTCATCCGCCGGCGCGGCGGCGTTCGCGCCGATCGTCGAGCCGTTCGACCCGGGGCACCCGGCGAGGAGCCAGCCGGCTCCAGCCAGCTGCGCAGGCCTGTCCACGACCCTGGCCATCGAGCAGTGCTACCAGGCCAAGACCGAGACCGCGGACGCGGCCATCGACGCCGCGCAGCTCGCCCTCTACCAGAGCGGTTCGCAGGCTCAGCGGGCCGCGATCCTCGCCGACGACAGCGCGTGGCTGTCCGCGCGGGAGCCGGTGTGCGCCATGGCGTTCCAGGGCGGCGGAACCGACGACGAGATCGGCATCGCCAGCTGCCTGCTCAGCGAGAGCACGGCCCGGCTGGACGCGGTGAAGGGGATCACCCCGCCGGAAGCGATGCTCCAGGCCACCGACAACACCGACCCCAGCGCGCTGTCCTGGTACACCACGCCCAAGGGGTCGCGCATCGCCATGGCGGACACCCAGGGCGACAACAGCGGCGGCGCGATCATCGCCTGGGTGATCATCGCGGGCTCGGCCGGGTTCGTGATCAACCCAAGCCAGTTCTACTTCGGCGACGGTTCGTTCGTCGACCACGGCAAGATCGTCCCCCCGGACCCGAGCGGGTACCGGGTGCCGCCGCAGACCGAGTACCAGTTCGAGATCGACTACACGCGCCTGTCCGCCGACCCCAACTTCGCCAAGGGCGACGGCGGCTACCTTTACGTGCCCGGCGTCCCCGTGGCCATCTGGCAGTGACCGGGGCCGGCCTGACCCGCGCGGCGCTGTCCGGCCGCGCGCCGGCTACCTGCCCGCCATCCAGGGCGAGACCCGGGCCCGGTCGAGCAGCCCCGGCTGCTCCAGATATTCGATCATCAGCCGGACGGCCTGCCTGACGTCGCTGGTCAGCCGGTAGCACTCCGCCGCGGACCCGCAGCGCTCCGGCGAGAACTGCCGCGCCAGCGCGACGATCTGATCCGCGAGGCCGGGCAGTTCGGCCGCGTCCTCGGGGTCGAGCGGCCACGGGTCGCGGCCGGGCCCGGCGCCCAGGGCGGAGATCTGCCCGCCCAGCCAGGACCACGGGTCGGCGGTCAGGGCCGGGTCCCAGGTCCGCTCGCAGGGCTCGTTGCCGATGAACCGCGGGTGATAGTGAGCGGCGCCGAAGGTTCCAGGCTCGTCCGCAAGGCGATCGAACAGGTCGGCCCGCCACAGCGGACGGTCGGCGACGACAAGCTGGGCGGCCGACTCGCTGCCGCGGTGCGCCTGACCGGGCCGCTCGCGCAGCTCGATCCGGGCCCCGTGCTCCATGGAGCAGTCCCCGAGGCTGATCTCGAACCAGTGCCGCACGAGGACGGCAGAGCCTGACAGAGCGACAACGTGCAGCATGAGGCCTCGTGGTGGTGCCGGCGATGAAGTGGGAACCAGCCTGGCACAATCTGAGCCATGCAGCGAACAGCGGTCGTCACCGGAGCAGGAAGCGGGATCGGAGCGGCCACCGCGGCCAGGCTGGCCGAGGCCGGGTACCGCGTGGTGCTGGCCGCGCGACGGGCCGACCGGCTCGAGGAGGTGGCGGAGCAGATCAGGGAGCGCGGCGGGCAGGCCGAGGCGCACCGGCTTGACGTCACCGACCGGCCCGCCGTCGACGCGCTGGCCGCGTCGCTGGAACGCTGCGACGTCCTGGTGGCCAACGCGGGCGGCGCGATCGGCACGGAAACCGTGGCCGAGTCGTCCCCGTCGGACTGGCTGACCATGTACGAGGTCAACGTGCTGGGCACGCTGCACACCGCGCAGGCGCTGCTGCCCAAGCTGATCGCGAGCGGTGACGGCACGATCGTCGTGATGGGCTCCACCGCCGGGTTCGTCGCCTACGAGGGCGGCGGCGGCTACGTCGCCGCCAAGCACGGGGAGCACGCGATCGCCGCCACGCTGCGCCTGGAGCTGTGCGGCGAGCCGGTCCGGGTCATCGAGATCGCGCCGGGGATGGTGCGGACCGCCGAGTTCGCGCTCAACCGCTACCGCGGCGACGCGGGCAAGGCGGCGGCCGTGTACGCCGGGGTCGCCGAGCCGCTGACCGACGAGGACGTCGCCGACGCCGTCGCCTGGGCCGTGACCAGGCCCGCGCACGTGAACATCGACCTGATGGTCATGCGCCCGCGGGCCCAGGCGGCCCAGCACAAGGTGTGCCGGGACACCTGACCGGGCGGACGGAGCCAGATTCGGGCGAGACGGGGCGTAACGTCAGGCGGTCTGCGTGACCTTGCTCAGGCCACGCGGACGGTCCGGGTCAAGCCCCAGCCGGCGCGAGAGGGCCTCGGTCAGCAGCTGGCCGGGCACGATCAGGCCCATCGGCGCGAGCCACTCCGGCAGCCGCGGGCCCGGTAGCGCCCGGGTGCACGCGGCGGCCAGGCGGTCGCCGCCGCCGATGCCGTAGGCCCGCGCTCCCGCCCCGGTGACCCGGCGGGCCAGCTCGACCGTGCCGTCCAGGGTCGGGCCCGAGTCCGCCGCGAGCAGGATCGCGGGCGTGCGGGAGTCGACGACCGCGATCGGGCCGTGCAGCAGGTCCGCGTACGACAGCCCCATGGCGTGCAGGTAGCACGCCTCCTTGAGCTTGAGCGCGAGCTCGAGCGCGGACGCGTAGGCCATCCCCCGCCCCGAGACGACGACCCCGCTGTCCCCGCCCAGCTCGTCCAGCAGCGGGTCCAGGTCGCCCGGGGAGGCCAGCACCGCCGCGACCTCGTCGGGGACGCGCCGCAGCTCGGCCGGATCCAGCGCGGCACCGAGCCCGATGGCCAGCACGGCCAGCGCGGCGAGCTGGGTGGTGAACGTCTTGGTCGCGGGGACCGCGACCTCCGCCCCGGCCTCGGTGATGAGCGCGACATCGGCCGCCTCGGCCAGCGGGGAGCCGGCGCCGTTGGTGATGGCCAGCGTGGCGGCCCCGCAGTCGCGGGCCCAGGCCAGGGTCTCGACGATCTCCTCGGTCCGGCCGGACTGGGACAGCGCCACCGCGAGCACGCCGGACAGGTCGATCCGGCTGCGGTAGGTGGTGGCGATCGACGGCGAGGCCAGCGCGGCCAGGCGGCCCGCGTGCGCCTCGATCAGGTAGCTGCCGTAGACCGCGGCGTTGTCCGAGGTCCCCCGCGCGATCAGGAGCACCTGGCGGGTCTCGCGGGCGAGCGCCGTCACCTCTGCGGCGCGGGGCAGCAGCGCGTCGATCGTGGCCCGCAGCGCCGCGGGCTGCTGCGCGATCTCGGTTCGCATGTGCGTCACGTTCATCGCGCCCCTCGCTCCGCCGCGGCCGCCGGGGCCGCCAGCCCGTCCTCCGGTCTCGAGTACACCAGCTCACCGCCCACCCAGGCGGCCCTGGTCCGCAGGTCGTCCCCCAGCCAGACCAGGTCGGCGGCCGCGCCGGGCGCGATCCGGCCCAGGTCCGGCCGCCCGATCAGGTCGGCGGGCACCCGGCTGGCGGCCTCGACCGCCTCGGCCAGCCCGACCCCTGCCGACACCAGGTTGGCCACGGCGACGTCCATCC
>JASIJN010000150.1 GCA_030050125.1 Streptosporangiaceae bacterium
CCACCCCGACGCCGACGCCCAGCCAGGCGGCCCCGACGCCGACTCCGACCGAGGCGGCCCCGACGCCGACTCCGACCGAGGCGGGCCCGACGCCCAGCCAGGCGGTCCCGACCCCGACGCTTACTCCGTCCCCCAGCGGCAGCCCGAGCCCGACCAAGAGCTCGTCGCCGAGTCCGAGCCCGACCTCGTCGGGCTCGGACGTCCCCACGCTCTGCGTCGAGGCCCAGCCACCGGCCAGCGGTCTCGGCCCGGGAACCACGGGCAGCTACCTGATCTGGGTCTGGAGCACGGGAGCGGCGGCGCGCGGGGTGACGGTCACGGCGGCCACGGTGCAGGTGGCCGGCGTCGCCGCGCCGCAATTCACGATCTGCCCGACGGCGGGCGGCTCGGTTTGCACCCTGGGTGACCTGCCCACCGGCCAGGCCGACGAGCTTGCGGCCAGCGTCACCGTGGCCTCATCGGTGACCCCGGGGAGCGAGGTCACGCTCATCGCGACCGTGCGCGCGACGCAGGCGACCTCCGATCAGGCCGAGGCGTCGGTCATCATCACCGCGGGCGCGGGCTCATCGGGCTCGGACCTGATTTCTCCCGATCTGCCTGGCAGCCTTACGACGCTGCCGGGGTACGGCAACGGCGACGTGACCAACCTGTTCCCCGCGGTCACCCCCGGGCCCGCCGCGACGCAGAGTCCCGCCCGGGCGGGCCGCGGCTCACGCGGCACCGAGGCCGTGACCGTATCGCAGACTCTTCCGCTCGACGGCCGCCTCATCGGCGGCCAGCTGGCCGGGCTGGCCGTCCTGGCCTGTGCCGTCGCCGCGGTCATCCTGCGGCTGTCGCTGCGCCGCGCGCAGCCGCATGGCCCCGGGGAAGCCAGCGGCACCGGCAGGTAAACCGGCGAGCAGGTAAGGCCGGCCGGCGGGTAAAGCCGGCCGGCCGGTACTGGTGCGGCCGAGTCGGCGGTCCTAGGTTTGAGACCAGGCGCATCTGCCGTCTCTTAAGGGGTTCGCACATGACGCAAATCACGGTCAAAGTCGACGGAGTCGACTATGTCGACCACGTTGAACCACGGCTACTGCTGGTCCACTACCTGCGGGAGGTGGCAGGGAAGACCGGAACGCCTATCGGATGCGACACCTCCAACTGCGGTGCGTGCACCGTGCTGATGGACGGTGTCTCGGTCAAGAGCTGTGCCGTGCTCGCCGTCCAGGCGGACGGCACCGACATCACGACCATCGAAGGCCTCGCGGACGGCGAGTTGCACCCGCTGCAGCGCGCCTTCCACGAGGTGCACGCGCTGCAGTGCGGCTACTGCACGCCGGGAATGATCATCGCGGCCGCTGACCTGCTCCGCGACAATCCGCACCCGAGCGAGCAAGAGATCCGCCAGGGCCTGGAGGGCAACCTCTGCCGCTGCACCGGCTACGAGAACATCGTGCGCGCGGTACAGCGCGCCTCGGCGTCAGCAACCACAGGGGCAGGAGCGATGTCATGACCGCGCAGACCCAAGCGCCGCAGGCGGGCGAGCTCGGCCGGGCCCGCCCGCGCAAGGAGGACGCCCGGCTGATCACCGGCCAGACGAACTGGACCGACAACATCACCCTGCCCGGGATGCTGCACATCGCCTTCCTGCGCAGCCCGTTCGCGCACGCCAGGATCGCCTCGGTCGACGTGAGCGCGGCCCGGCGGCTGCCCGGCGTCATCGCGGCGTTCACCGGCGCCGACTTCGCCGAAGAACAGGGCAGCCTGCCCTGCGCCTGGCCGGTCACCGAGGACATCGTGATCCCGAACCACCCGCCGATGGCCACCGACGAGGTCCGCTACGTCGGCGAGGCGGTGGCGGTCGTGGTGGCCAGGGACCGGTACACGGCCGCCGACGCGGTCCAGGCGGTCGAGGTCGACTACGAGCCGCTGCCCCCGGTGCTGGACATGCGGACGGCACTGGACGAGGGCTCGCCGAAGGTGCACGAGGCCGGCAACAAGAGCTTCGTGTGGACGTTCGGCAACGGCGACATCGGCGCCGCCTTCTCGGGCGCCCCGGTGACGCTCGAGCGCACCTACCGCCAGCAGCGGCTGATCCCGTGCGCGATGGAGCCGCGCGCCGTGGTGGCCACGTGCGTGGGCGGCGAGTTCACCATCTGGTCGGCCACCCAGATCCCGCACGTGCTGCGGGTGATGCTGGCGCTGGTCACCGGCATCCCGGAGCAGAACATCCGGGTGATCGCGCCGGACGTGGGCGGCGGGTTCGGCTCGAAACTGCAGGTCACCGCCGAGGAAGTGCTCGCGGTCCTGCTCACGAGGAAGCTGGGCCGGCCGGTCAAGTGGACCGAGTCGCGCAGCGAGGGCAACATGACCGTGCACCACGGCCGGGACCAGTGGCAGCGGATCAGGATCGCCGCCGACTCCGACGGCCGGCTCCGCGGCCTCGACGTCGACCTGCTCGCCGATATGGGCGCCTACCTGATGCTGGTCACGCCGGGCGTGCCGCTGCTCGGGGCGTTCATGTACAACGCGATCTACAAGATGGACGCCTACGCGTTCAAGTGCACGGGCGTGTTCACCACGAAGATGCCGACCGACGCCTACCGCGGGGCCGGCCGGCCCGAGGCCACGTTCGCCATCGAACGGATCATGGACGAGCTCGCCGCCGAGCTGGGCGTGGACCCGCTGGAGCTGCGGGCCAGGAACTGGATCGCCCACGAGGAGTTCCCGTACACCACGATCAGCGGCCTGACCTACGACTCGGGCAACTACGAGGCCGCCACCGCGCAGGCCAGGGAGCTCTTCCGCTACGACGCGCTGCGCCAGGAGCAGGCCGAGCGCAACGCCAGGAATGACCCGGTCCGCCTCGGCATCGGCATCTCCACCTTCACCGAGATGTGCGGGCTGGCGCCGTCCCGGGTGCTGGGGTCGCTGGCCTACGGGGCGGGGGGCTGGGAGAGCGCGTCGATCCGGATGCTGCCCACGGGCAAGGTCGAGGTCGTCACCGGGTCCAGCGCGCACGGGCAGGGACACGAGACCGCGTGGAGCCAGATCGTCGCCGACCAGCTCGGCGTGCCTTTCGAGGACATCCGGGTGCTGCACGGCGACACCCAGATCGCGCCCAAGGGCATGGACACCTACGGCTCGCGCTCGCTGGCCGTGGGCGGCATGGCCCTGGTCTCGGCCTGCGACAAGGTCGTCGAGAAGGCCAGGGTGATCGCCGCGGGCATGATCGAGGCCTCGCCCGACGACCTGGAGTGGACGCCGGGCCGGTTCTCGGTCCGCGGCGACCCCGAGAAGGGCGTCACGATCGGCGAGATCGCGCTGGCCACCTTCGCCGCGCACAACCTGCCCGACGGGGTCGAGCCGTCGCTCGACAGCGACGCCACCTACGACCCGGACAACTTCTCGTTCCCGCACGGCACCCACCTGTGCGCGACCGAGGTCGACACCGAGACCGGCATGGTCACCATCCGCTCGTACGTCGCGGTCGACGACGTCGGGAAGGTCGTCAACCCGCTGATCGTCGAGGGCCAGGTGCACGGCGGCATCGCCCAGGGCATCGCCCAGGCCCTCTACGAGGAGGCGGTCTACGACGACGCGGGCAACCTGCTGACCACGACCCTGGCCGACTACCTGGTGCCGTCGGCGGCCGACCTGCCGTCCTACGTCACCAGCCGGACCGAGAGCCCGTCGGACAACCGGCTCGGCGTCAAGGGCGTCGGCGAGGCGGGCACGATCGCCTCCACGCCGGCCGTGGTGAACGCGATCGTCGACGCGCTCCGCCCGCTCGGCGTCAGGGACGTCATGATGCCGTGTACCCCGGAGCGGGTCTGGCGCGCTATACAGGCAGCACGAGAGACCGGAGGCGCGGCATGATCCCGGCCAAGTTCGACTACCTCCGTCCGGAGTCCCTGGACGAGGCCATCCACGTGCTCAGCAACGCCGGCGAGGAGGGCAAGGTGATCGCGGGCGGGCAGAGCCTGACCCCGCTGCTGCGGCTCCGGCTCGCCCAGCCCGAGCTGCTGGTCGACGTCGGCGGCCTCTACGAGCTGCGGGGCGTCCGCGAGGACGGCGACGCGCTGGTGATCGGCGCCAGCACGACGCTCTACCAGCTGGCGCGCGACCGGCTGATCGCCGAGAACTGCGGGCTGCTCGGCCAGACCGCCGGGCTGATCGCCGATCCCGCGGTGCGGCACCGCGCGACGATCGGCGGCGCGCTGGCCCACGCCGACCCGGCCGGCGACCTGCCCGCCGTGGCACTGGTCCTGGACGCGACGCTGACCGCCCGCGGGCCGGAAGGCGAACGCGAGATCCCGGCCGCCGACTTCTTCCAGGACTACCTGACCACCGCGCTGCAGCCGGCCGAGATCCTGACCGGCATCCGGGTGCCCAAGATGCCCGGCTGGGGCCACCACTACGAGAAGTTCCACCGGACCGCACAGGCCTGGGCGATCGTCGGCGTCGCGGCTTTGGCCAGGCGGTCCGACGGTCAGGTCGCCGAGGCCAGGATCGGTCTGACTAACATGGGGCCGGTACCGGTGCGGGCGACGGCGGCGGAGTCGGCCGCGACGGGAGCCGAGGCCAGCAGGGACGCCCTGCGGGCCGCGGGCTCGCGCGCGGACGAGGGAACCGATCCGCCGGGCGACCTGCACGGCGCGCCCGACTACCGGCGCCATCTGGCGCAGGTGCTCACCGGTCGCGCACTGGCAGCGGCGGCAGGAGTTTAACCAATGGAGCTAGAGCACTCATTCACCGTCCCGGTCCCTGAGGACCGGGCGTGGGATGTGCTGCTGGATGTCGAGCGGGTGGCGCCCTGCATGCCGGGCGCCACCCTCGACTCCGTGGACGGCGACGAGATCAAGGGCCGGATCAAGGTCAAGGTCGGCCCGATCGCGATGACCTACGCGGGAACGGCGCGGTTCACCGAGCGTGACCCGCACGCCCACGTCATCACGCTGGAGGCGTCGGGCAAGGAGACCAGGGGCGCGGGCACCGCGTCCGCCACCGTGCGCTCGATGCTGGAGAGCCAGAACGGCCACACCCACGTCGTCGTGCACACCACGCTGAACGTGACCGGGCGGCC
>JASIJN010000151.1 GCA_030050125.1 Streptosporangiaceae bacterium
TCGAGCACCGTCATCGAGCCGACGCTCTCGGTGACCGCCGCGCGCATCAGCGCGCACCTGGCGGGGCGGCCGGGCTCGGCGGGCCCGAAGGGCCTGCGCTACTGGCGCTGCCGCGCAGCAGGTAGGCCGACCGAAGCAGGTCCGGCCGCTCGCGCAGCTCCCGGGCCAGCCCGGAGAACCTGAGCTGGCCGCCCTCCATGATGTGCGCCTGATTGGCCAGGCCGAGCGCGATGGTGGTGAACTGCTCGATCAGCAGGATCCCGATCCCGGACTCCGCGACGGCCCGGATCCGCGGCACCAGCCGGTTGACGATGACCGGGGCCAGCCCGAGCGAGAGCTCGTCGATCAGCATGTAGCGCGGCTCGCAGACCAGCGCCTGGGCCAGCACGACCATCTGCTGCTCGCCGCCGGAGAGCATCCGGGCCGGGGCCGACAGCCGCCTGCCGATCTCGGGGAACAGCTCGAGCGCCCGATCACGCCCGGCCCGGGCCTGATCGCGGGGCAGCGAGTAGGTGGCCACGCGGATGTTGTCCTCGACGGTCAGGTCGGGGAGCAGCCGCCGGCCCTCGGGGACGATCGCGATCCCGGCGCCGCGGATCCGCTCGGGCCGGCGCCCGGCCAGGTCCTGGCCGTTCAGCAGGACCGAGCCCGCCCGCAGCGCGAGCACGCCGCCGACGGCCAGCACCAGGCTCGACTTGCCCGCCCCGTTCGGGCCCAGCAGCGCGGTCACCTCGCCGGCCGGTATCTGGATCGTCACGTCCCTGACCACGGTGCGCCGGCCGCGCTCGACCGTGAGGCCGCGCAGCGCGAGCTCGCTCACAGGACCTCCGCCGTGCCCAGATAGGCGCTGACCACCCGGTCGTCTCGCAGCACCTCCGCGGTCGGGCCGGACGCGATCAGCTTGCCGAAGTCGAGCACGGCGGTGGTCTGGCAGCACGCGGACACCAGGCTCATGTCGTGGTCGACGAGGATCGTCAGCGCCCCCGTCTGCTCCGGGATCCGGCAGATGACCTCGCTCAGGTGCTGGGTCTCGGCGTCGGGCAGCCCGGCGGCCGGCTCGTCGAGCAGAACCAGCCTCGGCCGCCCGACCACGGCCCTGGCCACCTCGACCAGCCGGCGCTGGCCGGCCGCGAGCGTGGCCACCTTGGCCGACGGGTCGGCGTCGAGCCCGACGAAGTCGATCGCGCCCAGCACATCCTGGCGCCTGCTGGCCCGGCCGAGCCCGGCGTGCTCATGGATCATCGCCACGTTGTCGAAGACCGATAGCTGCTCGATGGCCTGCTCAGTCTGGAACGTCCGCCGCACCCCCCACCGCGCGCGGCGGAAGTGGGCCATGGACAGCAGGTCGGCGCCGAACGCGCGCACGGTCCCGGCGGCCGGGCGCACGAACCCGGACAGCACGTTGAAGAACGTCGTCTTCCCGGCGCCGTTGGGCCCGATCAGCCCGCAGGTCCCCGACTCGAAGCTCACGCTCATGCCGTCGAGCGAGGTGACCCCGCCGAAGCGGACGGTCAGGTCGGCAACCTCGATCACCTGGCCATCACCCCGGATCACCGCGCGTCGCCCCGGCGGGCGCGCCCCGGCTGGCCAGGCCGCGCAGCAGGCGCCCCAGCCGGGCAAGATCCTTGGGCACCTGATCGGCCAGCCCGGCCGGCGCGGTGGTCAGCACCTGCAGCACGCCGACGCCGAACAGGATCGTCAGCCAGTCGGCCGAGACGCCCCAGTTCTGCAGCAGCGACGGCAGCAACTGCCACAGCAGCCCGGCCACGATCGCTCCCCACAGGCTGTACGCCCCGCCCATCAGCACCACGGCCAGCAGCGTGATCGAGTAATAGGTCGGGAAGTCGATCGAGTACAGGTAGCGGTCGGCGCCGGCCAGCACGCCGCCGGCCACGCCGGTGATGAACGACGCCAGCGCGAGCGCCCACAGCTTGTAGAGCCAGGTGTTGATCCCCGCCGCCAGCGCGGCGGGCTCGCTCTGCCGGATCGCCGCCCAGGCCCGGCCCGGACGGGTGCGGATGTGGACCAGCACCAGCAGGAACATCACCGCGGCCACCACCACGCTGTACCGGTAGTACGCCGGGTCGCTCCCGGCGATGCCGGGACGGCGGATGGGCGGGATGTTGACCAGGCTCCCGTTGTAGCCGAAGAACCCGTGGCCGCCGTTGGGGAAGTTCGCCGTGGCCATCACGACCGTGATCGCGCCCGCCAGCATGAGCGTGATCAGGGCCAGGTACAGGCCCCGCAGCCGCAGCGCCGGCAGCCCGATCAGCATGCCGACGACCATCGTGATCAGGCCCGCCTCCAGCAGCACCAGCGGGTAGGGCTGGGTGGTGGCGAACAGCAGCCTGGCCGCCACCCAGGCCCCGATCGCGAGCACCGCGACCTGGCCGAGCGAGACCAGGCCGACCCGGCCGACCAGGACCCCGAGGCCGAGCGCGGCCATCGACCACACCGCCACCTGAGTCATCGAGTCGATGTAGTACAGGCTCAGCAGCTGCGGCAGTCCGAGCAGCGCGAACGCCAGCAGCGCGGCGACCACGCCCGCGCGGACCAGCGGCCCGGTGCCCACGGCGCGGACCGCGGTATCGGCCACCAGGTCTCTCGCGGCGCTGGCGCCGCGGCGGGGGGTTGCAGGGGCACCGACCCCCCTGGGACTCATCTAGGTCTCCTCGCGGGAGCGCGAGAGGACCCGGCCGCGCGAGAACACCAGCAGGGCCACCGCCGCGAGCACGAACGGGGTCATGTCGCGGTAGTTGGTCAGCGACGTGATCGGCGTCAGCAGGTCGTGCACGAGACCGATCACGATGGCGGCCACGAACGTCAGCGCGATCGAGCGCAGCCTGGCGATCAGCGCCGCGGCCAGAGATGAGATCACCAGGAAGGTGAGCGTGGTCGCGTCGAGCGCGACCAGGTCGGCGAGCAGGATGCCGGCCACGCCGGCCAGCACCCCGCAGCCGAGCCAGGCCGCCGCCTCCACCCGGCGCACCGGCACGCCCAGGGTCGCGGTGATCTCGCGGTCGTTGGCCATCG
>JASIJN010000152.1 GCA_030050125.1 Streptosporangiaceae bacterium
GGCCGGTCCGACCGCCGCCAGCGCCGCGGCGAACCGGGCCCAGGCGCCGATGGCCTCGTCGGGGCGCCCGGCGGCGCGGCCGAGGACCTCGAGCACCGACGGGCCGAAGCCCGCGGGATCGAGTTCCGCCATGACATCGGAGGTCTCGCGCACGAACCCCATGCTGGTCTCCTCGCTCATGACCGCTCGAAGATCGCGGCGATGCCCTGCCCGCCGCCGATGCACATCGTGACCAGCGCGTACCGGCCGCCGGTCCGGCGCAGCTCGTACAGCGCCTTGACCGTGAGGATCGCGCCGGTGGCCCCGATCGGGTGCCCGAGCGACAGGCCGCTGCCGTTCGGGTTGGTCCGGTCGGCGGGCAGCCCGAGCTCGCGGACCACCGCCAGCGCCTGGGCCGCGAAGGCCTCGTTGACCTCGAACAGGTCGATGTCGTCGACCTTCAGTCCGGCGCGGTCGAGCGCCCGCCGCACCGCGGGCACCGGGCCCATGCCCATGATCCGCGGCTCGACGCCGGCGTGAGCGTAGCTGACGAGCCGGCCGAGCGGGCGTTGCCCGTGACGGTCCGCGAACTCGCCGTCGGCCAGCACGACCGCGGCCGCCGCGTCGTTGATCCCCGACGCGTTCCCCGCGGTGACCGTGCCGTCCGGGGCGAACGCCGGCCGCAGCCGGGCCAGGTCGTCCACGCTCACGCCCGGCCGGATGTGCTCGTCGGCGTCGACGGTCACCTGGCCCTTCTTCCCCGGCACCCGAACCGGGGTGATCTGCTCGGTGAAGTACCCGGCCGCGGCCGCGGCCGCCGCGCGGCGGTGGCTCTCCGCGGCCAGCTCGTCCTGGTCGGCCCGGGACACGCCGTACTCGTCCGCCACGTTCTCGGCGGTCACCCCCATGTGGCAGGCGTCGAACGGGTCGGTGAGCGCTCCCACCATGGCGTCGACGACCGCGCCGTCCTGCATCCGCTGCCCCCACCGCATGCCCGGCAGCCAGTACTGCCCCCGGCTCATCGACTCGGCCCCGCCGGCCACCGCGACGTCACAGTCGCCGAGCCGGATCGCCTGGGCCGCGGACACGATCGCCTGCAGCCCGCTGCCGCACAGCCGGTTGAGCGTGAACGCCGGCGTCTCGACCGGAAGGCCGCCGTCGATCGCGGCCACCCGGGCCAGGTACATGTCCCGGACCTCGGTGTGGATCACGTTGCCGAACACCGCGTGCCCGACCGCTGACGGCTCGACGCCCGCCCGGCTGACGGCCTCGCGCACCACGGTCGCGGCGAGGTCGCAGGGCGGGACCGCGGCGAGGCCGCCCCCGTACTTGCCGATCGCGGTCCGCGTGGCCGACAGGACAAGGACGTCCCGGTGGTCCGTCATGGCTCCTCGCCCTCACATGTCCAGGCCGCCGTTGACGGCCCAGATCTGCCCGGTGATGTAGGCGGACTCGTCGGCCGCCAGGAAGCAGACCACCCGCGCGATCTCCTCCGGCCTGCCCAGCCGGCCCACCGGGATCTGGCCCCTGAGCCGGTCCATCACCTTGTCGGGGATGGTGGCGAGCATCTCGGTGGCGATGTAGCCGGGCGTGACCGCGTTGACGGTGAGCCCGACCCCGTCGCCGACCGGCCGCTGCGCCCTGGCCAGCTGGAAGACCGCCTCCCTGGCCAGGGACTTGGTCAGGCCGAACAAGCCGGACTTGGAGGCCGCGTAGTTGACCTGGCCGATGTTCCCCGTCTCCCCGATGACCGAGGACACGTTGATGATCCGGCCGGTGCCGCGCTCGATCATGTGCTCGAGCGCCGCCTGGGCCATGAAGAACGCCCCGGACAGGTTGACCGCGATCACCCGCTGCCAGTCGTCGTCGGTCATCTTGGCCACGGTCCGGTCGATGGTGATCCCGGCGTTGTTCACCAGGACGTCCAGCCGGCCGTGCTGGCCGATCACCTCGCGCAGCACGCGCCGGCAGTCGCCGGGCTCGCCGATGTTGCCCTCGTGCAAGGAGATCCGCCCGGGGTACTCGGCGGACATGCTGGCCATGAACTTCTCCGCGGCCTCCCGGCCGCGCCAGTATCCGGCCGCGATGTCGGCGCCCGCGTCGGCCAGCTGGTGGCAGATGGCGGCGCCGATGCCGCGGGTGCCGCCGGTGACCAGCGCCACCCGGCCCTGCACCGTTCCCATTCCAGATCGCTGCCGCCCCGGCTGCGCCTGCGTCGAAGTGGTCATCGCTCGAGTCCCGTCTCTCGCGCGCCAGAACCATCCGGCGCGGGCCCGTGGTAGCTGCGGCGGCGTTGCCGGGCTTGACGGTAGGCGGGGAGCAGGCCGCGGTGAACCGTCCGATGGTCCCGGCCGGCGGTGACCAAAGACCCCGCCGCGCCGTCGCCGGGCCGCCCGGACCCGGGCGGGCCGGGATCGAGGACCAAGGTCCCCGGTGGCCGTGACTCTGATCCCTGGCCGGCTCCCGCCGCCCTGGAGACGATCAGCCGGACGGGCGTTACGCCGTCGGCTCACCTGGCATTTGGATAAAGGAGCTTGAAATGGCCACTCCAGCCCTGGCGGCAGGCCCGTTGGCGATTGACCTGAATCAGCCCGGGTCCTACCTGCATTGGTCGATCTTCAACATCTCTGTGGCGAACCTGGCGCTGATCGCCGTCATGGTGGTGATCTTCGGCGGCGCGCTGCTGCTGCCGTTCCCCAGGGACAAGACCTACCCGGCCGAGCAGGCGCCCGCAGGCCCGGCGACGGGCGAGCCGCCACCCGGCGACGCCGTCGCCGACGAGGACGCGGCCATGTGGACGGCGCGGCTCCGGCGGCGGGCGCTGCGGCTCTTGCCGCCGGGCAAGCTGCTGCCCGACCGGCAGCCCGCCTACGTGGCGTCCTGGGCGTACGTCTTCGGCGTGGCCTCGCTGGCCGCGCTCGGCGTGGCGATCGTGTCCGGGTTCGCGCTGGCCCTCGGCGGCCCGGACTGGTGGCACTACAACCCGGTCGGGCACTTCTTCAACAGCCTGCACCTGTGGAGCGTGGAGCTGTTCATGGCGCTGCTGGTCATCCACCTGTGGGCCAAGTTCTGGATGGCCGCCTGGCGCGGCCGCCGCGCGATGACCTGGATCACCGGCGTCGTCGCGTTCCTGGCCTCGATCGTGGAGTGCTTCACCGGCTACCTGTCGCAGCAGAACTTCGACTCCCAGTGGATCTCCACCAGCGGCAAGGACGCCTTCAACTCGGTCGGCGTCGGCGCCTTCTTCAACCTGATGAACTTCGGCCAGATGCTGATGTGGCACATCGTGCTGATTCCGATCATCCTGATCGCGATCGTCGGCGCGCACGTCCTGC
>JASIJN010000153.1 GCA_030050125.1 Streptosporangiaceae bacterium
CTCAGCACAGTGGCCCGCCGGCGGCGTAGATCACCTGGCCGGAGATGAACCCGGCGCCCTCGCTGGCCAGGAACGAGGCGAGGTGAGCGATGTCCTCGGGCTGCCCCACCCGGCGCACCGGGATCTGGGTCGCGGCGGCCTTCTGGAACTCGGCGAAGTCCATGCCGATGCGGGCCGCGGTGGTCGCGGTCATGTCGGTGACGATGAACCCGGGCGCGATCGCGTTCGCGGTGACCCCGAACTGGCCCAGCTCGATCGCGAGCGTCTTGGTGAAGCCCTGCAGGCCGGCCTTGGCCGTGGAGTAGTTGGCCTGGCCGCGGTTGCCGAGCGCCGAGCTCGACGACAGGTTGATGATCCGTCCGAACCGCTGGTCCACCATGTGCTTCTGGGTGGCGCGGGTCATCAGGAAGGCGCCCCGCAGGTGCACGCCTATGACCGTGTCCCAGTCGTCGTCGGTCATCTTGAACAGCATGTTGTCCCGGATCACGCCGGCGTTGTTGACCAGTACGGCGGGCGGGCCAAGCTCGGCCGCGACCCGGTCCACCCCGGCCGCGACCTGATCGGCCTGGCTGACATCGGCGCCCACCGCGATCGCGCGGCCGCCGGCCGAGGTGATCGCCTCGACGGTCCCGCCGCCATCGGCCTCCTTCAGGTCCAAGACGGCGACGGCCATCCCGTCGGCGGCGAGCCGCTTGGCAACCGCCGCGCCGATGCCGCGGGCGGCGCCGGTGACGATCGCCACCCGGCCCGCTGCCACCGGCCCAGACTCTTGCGACATGCGTTCCTCCTTGACGTAAATCCCAGGGGACGACCCCCTATGACCCCCCGCCGCGGAGCAGGCTCCGCGAAGCTATTCAGCTGTACTTCCTCAGCTCGCGTCGCGCAAGCGAGCGCTTGTGCACCTCGTCGGGCCCGTCGGCGAAGCGCAGCGTCCGCGCGTTCGCCCACAGGTGGGCCAGCGGAAAGTCCTGGCTGACCCCGGCCGCGCCGTGGACCTGTATGGCCCGGTCGATCACCCACTCGGCCATGGCCGGGGTCGCGATCTTGATCGCCTGGATCTCGGTGTGCGCGCCCTTGTTGCCGACCGTGTCCATCAGCCAGGCGGTCTTGAGGACCAGCAGCCGTGCGGACTCGATCCGCACCCGGGACTCGGCGATCCAGTCCTGGATCACGCCCTGGCCGGCCAGGGGCCCGCCGAACGCGGAGCGCTGCGTGGCCCGGCGGCACATCAGCTCCAGGGCCCGCTCCGCCGCGCCGATCAGGCGCATGCAGTGGTGGATCCGGCCCGGGCCGAGCCGGGCCTGGGCGATCGCGAACCCGTCGCCCTCCCCGCCGATCAGGCTGGCGGCCGGCACCCGGACGTCGCGGAACTCCACCTCGGCGTGCCCGCCGTGCGTGGCATCGTCGAACCCGAACAGGCAAACGCCGCGCTCGACGGTGACCCCCGGCGTGTCCCTGGGCACCAGGATCATCGACTGCTGCCGGTGCCGGTCCGCGCCCGGGTCGGTCTTGCCCATCACGATCAGGATCCGGCACCGCGGGTCCATCGCGCCCGACGACCACCACTTGCGGCCGTTGATCACGTAACCGGCGCCGTCGCGTTCGATCCTGGTCGAGATGTTGGTCGCGTCGGAGGAGGCGACGTCGGGCTCGGTCATGCAGAACGCCGACCTGATCTCGCCGTCGAGCAGCGGCCGGAGCCACGCCCGCTGCTGCTCGGCCGAGCCGAACTCGGCCAGCAGCTCCATGTTGCCGGTGTCGGGCGCGGCGCAGTTCAGCGCCTCGGGCGCGATGGCCGGGCTGTGCCCGGTGATCTCGGCCAGCGGGGCGTACTGCAGGTTGGTCAGGCCGGGGCCCTCGGGATGATGGGTGAGGAACAGGTTCCACAGCCCCCGGCTGCGGGCCTCGGCCTTCAGCTCGTCGATCACGGGCGGGCGCTCCCAGTGCCGGCCGGCCGCGGTGGCCTCGGCCGCCTGGTCGGCGAACACCTTCTCGGCCGGGTAGACGTGGGAGTCCATGAACGCCAGCAGCCGCTCCCGCAGCTCCTCGGTACGCGCGTCATATGCGAATTCCATGTGCCGCCTCCTGCGGGGGGTCCTGGGGGGTCGTCCCCCGGGCCAGCACCGTGTCCGGACAAGGTTACCTACCGGCCGGTACGCGACCACGCTACGGTCTGGGCATGGCGCAGGTCGAGACGGCGCGTGGCCCCATTGACGTAACCGGCCTGGGCACCACGCTCATGCACGAGCACGTCTTCGTGCTCAACGAGGAGATCAGGCTGAACTACCCGGGCGACTGGGACGAGGAGGCCAGGATCGCGGACGCGGCGGCCAAGCTCAGCGCGCTGCGCCAGCGCGGCTGCGACACGATCGCCGACCCGACCGTGATCGGGCTCGGCCGGGACATCGGCCGGATCCGGCGGGTGGCCGAGCGCACCGACATCAACATCATCGTGGCCACCGGCCTGTACACCTACGACGACGTGCCGTTCTACTTCCGGTTCCGGGGCCGGCACAGCGCCCATGGCGCCGACCCGATGACGGCGATGTTCGTGGCCGACATCACCGGCGGCATCGCCGGCACCGGGGTCAAGGCCGCCTTCCTCAAGTGCGCGATCGAGGAGCGGGGCCTGACGCCAGGAGTGGAGCGGGTGCTGCGCGCGGTGGCGGCCGCGCACGCCGAGACCGGCGCGCCGATCACCGTGCACACCCACCCGGGGTCCGGGTCGGGCCTGGAGGCGATGCGGGTGCTGGCCGAGGAGGGGGCCGACCTGACCCGGGTGGTCATGGGCCACAGCGGCGACGCCGCCGACCTGGACTACCTGACCCGCCTGGCCGACGCGGGCTGCCTGCTCGGCATGGACCGGTTCGGGCTGGACGTCCTGCTGCCGTTCGAGCAGCGGGTCGCCATCGTGGCCGAACTGGCCCGGCGCGGCTACGCGGACCGGATGGTGCTCTCGCACGACGCGGCGTGCTTCATCGACTGGTTCCGGCCGGAGCAGATCGGCGCGTTCGCCCCGGCCTGGCACTTCGGCCACCTGTTCGACGACGTGCTGCCGGCGCTGCTCGAACGGGGCGTGAGCCAGGACCAGATCGAGACGATGCTGGTGGCCAACCCGCGGCGGTACTTCTCCGGAGCGGCCGCGGACCCCGGGCCGGCTACTGCAGCAGCAGCCTGCTGATCCGCCAGCCGGCCACCCGCAGCCCGGCCAGGCCCATCAGCGCCAGGTAGGCCGCGTGCCAGATCAGGCCGGGCCCGACCACGCCCAGGGTCAGCCCGCGCATCAGCGAGACTCCCTGGTACAGCGGCGTGCACTCGACCACGATCTGCAGCGGCCGCGGGTAGACGCTCAACGGGAAGAACGTGGTCGAGAACAGGAACATCGGCAGCGTGGCGAGCAGGATGAACTCGAAGTGCTGCCAGCTCCGCATGAACGTGGTCGCGGCCATCCCGGCTCCGGCGAAGCCGAAGCCGATCAGCAGCGCCACCGGCAGCGCCGCCACGGCCCAGGCCGAGTGCACGAGACCCAGGAGGAGCATGATCACCAGAAACGAGGCCGCGTACGGGCCGCCGCGGATCAGCGCCCAGCCGATCTCGCCCAGCGCGATGTCGCCCGGCCGCATCGGCGTGGCCAGGGCCGCGTCGTAGAACTTGTTGTACTTGAGCCGGAAGAACACGTTGAACGTCGAGTCGAACACCGCGCCGTTCATCGAGGAGGTGGCCAGCAGCGCCGGGGCCACGAAGCTGGTGAACCCCACGGGGCGGCCGCCGGGCCCGGTGACATGGCCGACCAGTTCCCCGATGCCGACCCCGATCGAGAGCAGGTAGAACAGCGGCTCGGCGAGCCCGGAGACCAGCACCAGCCAGGCGTGCCGGTAGGCCCGGGCGTGCCGCTCGATGAGGTGGCCGCTGCCCCGGCCGCCCAGCCCGGCCGCGCGGGAGCGCAGCACCTGCAGCGGCAGCACCCGCAGCGGGATGTCGTCGATGCCTGGAACACCGGCGCTAGACATAGAGCCGCCTGCGGTAGGTCCGCCGGCCGACCGCCACCCCGGTCGCGGCGAGCGCGACCAGGTAGGCCACGTGCCCGAGCGCGGCACCCGGGGTGGCCGTGCCCAGGCTGAGCGACCGGCACAGCGCCACCCCGTGCCAGAGCGGGGTGACGTAGGCGAGCGGCCTTATCCAGCCCGGCAGCTGGGTAACGGGGAAGAAGGTCCCCGAGAACAGGAACAGCGGGATCAGCACGAACCGGAACAGAAGCGAGAACGTCTGGTCCTTGTTCCTGGTGATCGCGTACGCCTCGATCGGCGTCGCGAACGCCAGCCCGGTCAGCACCGCGGCCGGCAGCGCCGCGATCACCCAGGGCGAGCTCACGGCCCCGAACGCGGCCATGACCACGAGGAAGATCGAGCAGTTCATGGTCAGCCGCATGCTGGTGAACATCAGGTGCCCGTGGAAGATGTCGTCGGGGCGCAGCGGCGTGGCGGCGGCCGCCTGGTAGGTCTTGCGCCACTTCACCGAGCCCAGCACCGGGTAGGTGGACTCCCCCATCGCGGTCTGCATGGCCGACGCCGCCAGCAGCCCCGGGGCCAGGAAGGCCAGGTAACTGACGCCGCCCAGGCCGCTGGTGCCCAGGCCGCCCGCGTGGTGGGCGTCGACCAGCGTGCCCAGGCCCAGGCCCAGGGCGCCCAGGTACAGCACCGGGTTCAGCACGCTGGAGTAGATCGTCCCCCGCCAGGTTCGCCGGTAGTTGGTCAGCCAGAACCGGAACTCGCGCAGCGCGAATCCCGCCGCGGTCATCAGTCCTCCAGCCGGCGGCCGGTCAGCCGGAGGAAGACGTCCTCGAGCGTGCTGCGGCGCACCAGCGAGGTCAGCGGCTCCAGGCCCAGGCCCCGGACCTCCCGGAGCGCGGCGTCGCCGTCCTGTATGTAGAGCAGGATCCGGTCCGCCAGCACCTCCATCCGCTCCACGGGCGCCACCGCGAGCTTTTCCAGCTCCGCGAGTTTCTCTGACGCCTGCTGGTGCTCAGCGGGGTCGAACCGGAGCTCGAGCACCTCCGGGGTGGAGTAGCGCCTGATCAGATCGCGGGGCGAGCCCTCGGCCGCGACCGCGCCGCGGTCCATCACCACCAGGCGGTCGCACAACTGCTCGGCCTCGTCCATGTAGTGCGTGGTCAGCACCAGCGTGACGCCCTGCTGCTTGAGCCGGTACAGCCGGTCCCACACCGCGTGCCTGGCCTGCGGGTCCAGGCCGGTGGTCGGCTCGTCGAGCAGCAGGATCTCCGGCTCGTTGATCAGGGAGCGGGCGATCGTGAGCCGCCGCTTCATCCCCCCCGACAGCGGCTCCACCTGGTCCCGGGCCCGGTCGGTCAGCTGCACGAACGCCAGCAGCCGGGCGGCCCGCTCGGCGATGACGTCGCGGGGCAGGCCGAAGTAGCGGCCGTAGACGATCAGGTTCTCCCAGACGGTCAGCTCCACGTCCAGGGTGTCCTCCTGGGGCACCACGCCGAGCCTGGCCCGGATCGCCGGCCCGTCACGGGCCGGGTCCAGCCCGAGGATGGACAGGTCGCCGCCGCTGCGCGGCGAGACGCAGCCGATCATGCGCATCGTGGACGACTTGCCCGCGCCGTTCGGTCCCAGGAAGCCGAAGGCCTCGCCGCGGCGCAGGTCGAAGTCGATGCCGCTCACGGCCACCGCGCTGCCGAAGCTCTTGGCCAGGCCGCGGGCATGGACAAGCACGTCGGGAGCGGCCACCCCCGTGACACTACCCGGCAGATCCGGCAGCTTCGAACGATTACCTGGTCCGAGCGCGGGCAAGAGGAGGTATGGGCAGCGTCTTGATTTCTCCCGGTTTCGCAAACTTGGGTTCTGTTCCGGGTACCCTCACATAGTCACCTCGGCACGTCCTGAGGGGATACGGGGAAGGAAGGCGGCCAGGTGAACCTTGTCAGCACCCTGTACCAGCGGTTCCGGCTCCTGATCCACGAAGGCAGCAAGTTCCTCGTGATCGGCGGCTTCGGCTTCGTCGTGACCATCGGCGGCGCCGACTTCCTGCACTTCGACGTCGGGCTGGGCAAGTACACCTCGGTCACGATCGCGACCGTCCTCGCGACGGTGGTGACGTTCCTCGGCAACCGGTACTGGACGTTCCGGCACCGCGAGGGCAAGGGCACCTGGCACGAGAGCGTGATGTTCTTCGTGCTCAACGGGGTCGGGCTGCTGATCCAGTACGCCTGCATCGGGCTGATCCAGGACGGCCTGGGCCTGGAGGGCAAGTTCTGGTTCAACTTCGCGAACCTGCTCGGCACCGCGATCGGAACCGTGTTCCGGTTCTGGTCGTACCGCAAGTGGGTGTGGCACGCGCAGCCGGACAGCCCCGAGGCGGCCGGGATGGCCGCGGGCGCGGCCGGGCTGCTGCCCGGCGGGGTCATGGCGCGCGAGCCCGTCATGGTGCCCCGCGACCTGGCGTTCCGGCCCGGGCCCGGAAGCCAGGGCCCGCAGAACGGCTACCAGGCGCAGCCCAACGGCCGCCCGGACCAGTCCGGCGAGGGGCGACCAGACGGCCCGCGCCATGCGCGTTCAAGATAGTTAGCCACTTACTTCTCAGGCGGAGCAGCCTCCGGCGCCCGCCACCAAGCTGGGCAGCGGCACGGCCAGCGCGGCGCTGGCCTGCGCCGCGGTCAGCTTCCCCGTGGCAACAAGCCGCCCGATCACGTGCTCCTCGCGGGCCCGGGCGTTGGCCGGGTGGGTGAGCGGGTCGTCCAGCGACGGGCCCTGCACCATGCCCGCCAGCATGGCCGCCTGCGGCCAGGACAGGCCGGCCGGCTCCACCCCGAAGTACCCGCAGCTCGCCTGGGTCAGGCCGTAGTAGCCATTGCCGAAGTACACGACATCGGCGTACATCTGCAGGATCTGCGGCCTCGAATAGGTCAGGTACAGCTTGACCGCCAGCGCGACCTGCTCCGCCTCGTCGGTCGGGCTGGAGCGGCCCTCGGTGTACAGCAGCTTGGCCAGCTGCTGGTACAGGGTGGCGCCGCCCTCGATGCCGTGGCCGGTGACGTAGCCGAAGCCGACCCGGGCCACCGCGTACAGGTCGATGCCGGGCTCGGAGTAGAACCGCCAGTCCTCGGTGGCGGTCAGCGCGGCGGCGAAACGGGCCGGAACCGGCGGGCCCGGGTAGGCCACCCCGTGCGACTCGGCCTGTTCCGCGGCAAGCTGGCTGGCGTTGCCGGCCGACGGGGTGGCGGCCATCAGCCCGCCGAACGCGACCAGGCCCAGCAGCGCCAGCGTCACGACCGCGAGCACCAGCCGGCGCGGCACCCGGCGGGACCGGTGCCTGCGGCGGCCGC
>JASIJN010000154.1 GCA_030050125.1 Streptosporangiaceae bacterium
GCGGTCGCCGCCGCGGGCAGGCTAACGGCGACCGCTCCCGCGCCGATCAGGCTGGCGGCGGCGGCCGAGATCGTGACGGCGCGCACCCGGGCCCGGCCCCGGTCCCTGGCCGCGGCGCGCGGCGCGACCGGGGGCGTCCCCGCGTGCTGGTCATGAGAGGTCATGCCAGCGAGTGTCACGCCTCGCTCTCGGCCGCGGCTTTGAGCTACCTCTCAGCCAGCTATGAAGGACCCGGCCCGGCGGCAAGGACGGTCAGACGGAGTTCACCAGCGCGTTCCACGTGTTCGTGCCGACCACGCCGTCCACGGCCAGCTTGCGCGAGGACTGGAAGCTGCGGACGGCGGCCTGCGTGACCGGACCGAAGTCGCCATCGACGCTGACGCGCAGGACCACCTGCACCGCCCGGACCGCGTCGCCGGTGCTGCCCGGCTGCACGGTGATGATCAGCTTCGGCCAGGTCAGGCTGCCGACACCGCCGTTGGCCTGATTCCCGACGGAACGCTGGAAGGCCTCCACCGCCGCCTTGGTCTTGGGGCCGAAGTCGCCGTCCACCGCCACCGGATGACCGCGCGCACCCAGCAGGTACTGGATGACCTCGACGATCGCGCCCGTGGCACCCTCGTTGATGTCCGGCCAGTGCGGCGGCGGCGGGGGGGCGGGCGGCGTCGGCCAGTCGGGGTCGGTCACCACGGACAGGTCATAGCTGCCCGCGTTCTCGTACTGGGTGGCCACGCTGTCGGGCACCGCGTGGGGGGCGCCGGTCCAGTCGGCCGCCCACCAGTCGAAGGCCCTGCCGGTGGCGGCGCGGACCGCGCCGATGTCGTCCAGGTTGGCGTAAATGGTCCCGGTCTTGCCCTGGGCCTGCTTGGCCGCCAGCCAGGAATCGACGATGTCGTCGGGCGGCCAGGCCGCGCCCTCCTCGACATCCAGCACATCGCAGTCGGTGTGGTCGCCGACGTTGTCGATCGTGACCAGAACCGTGCTCTTGGAGAATCTGGCCACCGTTCCCGTGGTGCGCGGGTCGTGCGGGTAGTAGGCCACCACCTGCGCGTCCGGCGGGATCGCGGTCAGATCGAGGGAGTCGTACATAGTCCGGTCGGTCATGCGGGGCTCCGTTGACTAGCGCTCGGGACGTGCCTGAAGGGGATCAACGCATCCGGTCGAGGATCTCCCGGACCAGGTCCAGGGAGGTGTGGGGGTGCAGGAAGGCGAACCTGGCCACGGTCTGACCCTCCCACGAGGTAGGCGGAATGAACGCTACCTGGTCGCGCAGCAGCCGGTCGGCCCATCCCGCGTACTGCGCCGGGGTCCAGCCGGCCCGGCGGAACAGCACCACGCCGAGCTCGGGCTCGCGGATCAGCTCCAGCTCGTCGCGCGCCCGGATCTCGGCCGCGGCCTGGCGGGCCAGGCCGAGCGCGGCCTCGATCGCGTCGCCGTAGGCACGGACCCCGTGCACGGAGAGCGAGAACCACAGCGGCAGGCCGCGGGCCCGGCGGGTCAGGTGGTAGGCGTAGTCGGTCGGGTTCCACTCGCCCGGGTCACCGTGGATGACGTCCAGGTACGAGGCGTCCTGCCGGTGCACCGAACGCGCCAGCGCCGGGTCGCGGTAGAGCAGCGCGGCGCAGTCGAACGGCGCGAACAGCCACTTGTGCGGGTCGACGATGAACGAGTCCGCGTGCTCGATGCCGTCGAACGCGCGGCGGATGGACGGCGCGAACAGGCCCGCCCCGCCGTAGGCGCCGTCCACGTGGAACCACGCTCCGAGCTCGCGGCACACGCCGGCCGCCCCGGCCAGGTCGTCGATGATGCCGGCGTTGGTGGTGCCCGACGTGGCCACCACCGCCGCGATCGATGACGGGTCGCCGTCCGCCTCGATCGCGGCCCGCAGCGCCGCGCCGGTCATCCGGTGATCGTCGCTCGGCACGATCAGCGGGTCCATCTCGAGGATGCGCAGCGTGGCCGCCACCGAGGAATGCGCCTCCGTGCTGACCGCGACCCGCCACCGGCGGCCCGCCGCCCGGCGCTTGGCCACCTCGCGCGCCACGACCAGGGCGGACAGATTGGCGGCCGAGCCGCCGGAGACGAAGCAGCCGCCCGCGCTCGGCGGGAGCCCGGCCCGGTCGGCGATCAGCCGCAGCACCTGGTTCTCGGCCTGGATCGCGCCGGCCGCCTCCAGCCAGGAGATGCCCTGGATCGAGGCGCAGGAGATCAGCATGTCGAACAGCAGCGCCGCCTTGGTCGGCGCGGCCGGGATGAAGCCGAGGAACCGAGGGCTGTCCGCCGAGATCACCGCGGGCGCCAGGCAGGACGCATAGATGCCCAGCACCTGGTCCGGGTGGTGCGGCAGGTCGTCGAGCAGCCCGCGCAGCGCCGCGTCGAGCGCGGCCGGGTCACGCGCGCCCCCGTCCAGGGGCACCGGGTCGAGCCGCAGCCGGTTCTCCGCGTAGGCCAGGACCGACCTGATCATCTGCTCCGTGGTCGCGTCGACGCTGTGCATGGCCGAAACGTAGGGCGCCGCCCACGACGCCGCAACCGCGGGCACGCGTGATGCGGCCCGGCCGCGGGTAATCAGGACCTATAGGACGTCTCGGGCCGGCGATGAGGAGGCCAGCATGACGGCCGCCGCGCATCCGCCCGCCGGGCACCCGCTGGACCCGCTGACCGCCGCGGAGATCAGCAGCGTCGCCGCCGTACTGCGGCGGGACCGGGAGGTCGAGCCGCCGGTCTGGCGGTTCGCCTCGATCGAGCTTGTCGAGCCGGCCAAGGCGGCGCTGCGCGACGGGCCCGCCCGCCGCGAGGCGCAGGCCGTGTGCTGGAACCGGGAGGACGGCCGTGCCTACCGGGCCGTGGTGTCGCTGGCCGGGGCGGAGGTCACCGCCTGGGAGCACCTGCCCGGCCAGCACCCGAACATCACGGTGGACGAGTGGCACGAGTGCGACGAGATGCTGCGCGCCCATCCGGAGGTGATCGCGGCGCTGGCCCGCCGCGGCATCACCGACCTGACGCTGGTGCTGACCGACGTCTGGGCCTACGGCGTCGCGCTGGTCCCCGAGCGCTACCGCGGACTGCGCGTCGGCTGGTCCGACGTGTGGCACCGGGGCAGCCCGGGCGGCAACCCGTACGCGCACCACGTCACGGGGCTGCACCCGGTGGTCGACCTGAACCGGATGGCGCTGCTCGACCTGGAGGACAGCCCCGGTGACGGCCGGGGCGGGGTCGCCGAGCCGCCGGGCGTCATGGGCGAGTACCGGCCCGCGCTCCTGCCGATGCCCCTGCGCGAGGTGAAGCCGCTGTACGTCAGCCAGCCCGACGGGGTCTCGCTGACGCTGAGCGGCCGGCGGCTCTGCTGGCAGAACTGGGAGATGCGGCTCGGCTTCAACCACCGCGAGGGACTGGTCCTGCACACGGTGGGGTTCCGCGACGCCGGGCGGCTGCGGCCGGTGGCGCACCGGCTCTCGTTCGCCGAGATGATCGTGCCGTACCGCGATCCCGCCACGGACCACTACCGGCGCACCGCGTTCGACATCGGCGAGTGGGGCCTCGGCTTCATGACGACCTCGCTCGAGCTGGGCTGCGACTGCCTGGGCGAGATCACCTACCTGGACGCGGTGGTGCACGACTCCCGCGGCGAGCCCAGAACGATCGCGAACGCGATCTGCGTCCACGAGGAGGACAACGGGATCCTGTGGAAGCACGTCGACGACAGGGCCGGGACCGAGGTGCGGCGCGCCCGGCGGCTGGTGATCTCGTTCCACGTCACGGTCGCGAACTACGAGTACCTGGTGTACTGGCGCTTCTACCAGGACGGCAGCATCGAGTGCGAGGTGCGCGCCACCGGGATCATGGTTACCTCGTCCTTCCCGGCCGGCCGCACACCGCCGTACGGGACGCTGGTCGACGAGCGTACCTACGCGCCGTTTCACCAGCACTTCATCGTGGCCCGGCTGGACCTGGACGTGGACGGCCCGGCGAACACGGTGTACGCGTCACAGGCCGAGGCGGCCGTGGCCGGCCCGGACGACCCCTACGGCCTGGGCCTGGTGGTGCGCGACACCCCGCTGCGCACCGAGACCGAGGGCCGGCAGGACTACGACTGGAACGCCCAGCGGGTCTGGAAGGTGGTCAACGACAACGTCACCAACGGCCTGGGCACGCCGGTCGGGTACAAGCTGATCCCGGGCGGGGCGTTCCCGCCCATGCTCGACCGCGCCTCGCCCGCGTTCCAGCGGGCCGAGGTGATCGGGCACACCCTCTGGGTGACCCCGTACCGGGCCGACGAGCGGTGGCCGTGCGGCGAGTTCCCGGTCCTCAGCGAGCGGGACCAGGGGCTGGCCCGGTGGACCGAGCAGGACCGTCCGATCGAAAACACCGATGTCGTGCTGTGGTACGTGTTCGGCATCCACCACCTGACCCGGCCGGAGGACTGGCCGGTGATGCCCGTGGACGCGGCCTCGTTCTGGCTCAAGCCGTTCGGGTTCTTCGACCGCAACCCGGCGCTCGACGTCCCGCCCGGCCCGGCGGCTACAGCTCCACCTGGCCGTCGACGCAGGTAAGGGTGCCGCCGCCGACCCAGATCGTGCCGGCGTCGTCGCGGGAGACGTGCACCTGGCCCTGGCGGCCCAGCACCGTGCCCTGGCTGGCCTGATACGGAGCGGTGACCCGGCCGGTGCGCAGCAGCCACTCGGCCAGCGAGGCGTTGAGGCTGCCGGTGACCGGGTCCTCGTCCGTCCCGCCGCCCAGCCTGGGCATGAACGCCCGCACCTCGATCGCCCGGGGGGAGCCCGGCGGATACAGGCCGACCACGCCCAGGTCCAGGTCGGTGGGGCCGGGCCGAAGGGCGAGCACCGCCTCGACGCTGCCCAGCAGGACCGCCACCCAGCCCGGCCCGTTGTCCGCCCATGCGGCGTCCACGATGTCGCCGCGGTCGATGCCGAGCACCCCGGCGATGTGCCGCAGCAGCGGTTCGTCGACCGGCCCGGACCGCAGCAGCGGCGGCGCGGCGAACGCGAGGCGGTCCGCGGCCCGGCGGACCCGGACCAGCCCGGCCCCGCACTGCTGTATGACGGTCCCGTCCCGGGCCGGCGCTCCGCCGGCCTCGAGCCAGGCATGGCAGGTACCCAGCGTCGGGTGGCCGGCGAACGGCAGCTCGACCGACGGGGTGAAGATGCGAACGCGGTAGTCCGCGCCGTCGGCGTCGGGCCGGAGCACGAACGTGGTCTCGGACAGGTTCGTCCAGCGCGCGATCCTGGCCATCTCCTCGTCGGCCAGGCCATCGGCGTCGAGCACCACGGCGACCGGGTTGCCGAGGTACGGGGTGCTGGTGAACACGTCGACCTGCCGGAACGCGCGTCGCATGGTGGTGAGTGTGTCATGCGGCGCGGGCTCCTGCCGACCGAATATCAGCCCCCTCGGCGGGAACGGCTGAGCACCCGGCTGAGTTTGGACGGCGAGTCGGACAGGCGCGCGCCGGCCGCCGTCAGCCGGGAGCGCGCCGCGGTCAGGACCTCCGGCCCGCCGGACACCAGCTCAACCTCGAGCTCGCGCCAGACATCCGGCTCGCCCCGGCCCGGGACCCGGCCGGTGACCAGGTCGTCCGCCACCTCGGCCAGGATCTCTCCGCCCGGGCCGGTGAGGTTGCGGACGGTGCGCCGGGTCTCCAGCACCGCGACGACCTGCAGCGGCTGGCCGCGGACCTGGTCCGCCACCAGCGACAGCAGCCCGGCGGGAACGGCCGTGGCCGAGTCGCCCAGCGGGGCTCGCAGCTCGCGCCGGCTTCCCGCCGACGCCGGCAGCTTGAGGTGCCAGCCCGCGTCGGTGCCGCCGGTCCTGCGCCTGAGCGTGATCTTGGCCGCGGCGAGGCGCAGGTCGCCGGTGTCGAAGTAGCTGGCCGTAAGCTGCCTGACCTCCGGTTCGGTCACCCCCGAGGCGTCGACCAGGCGGTGCAGGTCCGGGATCTCGAAGTCGGGGCTGACCTCGAACTTCAGCTCGGTCTCGAGATACTCGGTCGGCCGGTCGCCCATGCGCCCAGGCTACGGCACGGCCGGCGGGCCCGCGTGTTGGCCTCGCGCTCGGCCAGTCACGGTGCGACACTGACCGTTGACGTTCCGTGCTCAGGCGGATCATAGGGACGGGGAGATGTGATGGGCCTCCTCACGGAGCGCGCCGACGCCGGTGATGGCTGCGAGGAAGTGGCCATCCCGCTCGCGCCCGTCGAGGACGCGACCGGCGGGCCCGCGGTGCTCCGGCGCCGCTGCGCGCAGCCCACCCGGCGCGCGATGCTCTACGTGCGCTGCCAGCGTGACGCCTTCGTGCCGGAGGACCTGGTCACCTGGTACACCGAGCGCGGGTTCCACTTCTACGTCGTAGAACTGGGGCCGCAGGGGACGCCGGGCAAGCCGGGCCGCCGCATCGCGCGGCCGAGTCAGGGGGAGCGCCTGGCCCGGATGGACGCTGCCTGCCGGCACCTCCGGGACACGGAGGGCATTGACATGATCATCGTCGGTGCCCAGGAGGCCGGGGCAGTAACCGCCGCGCTCTGGTGCGACGCCCGGCGCGATGCCGGCGTCGCGGGCGC
>JASIJN010000155.1 GCA_030050125.1 Streptosporangiaceae bacterium
CTGGAAGCGCCGATCTTCGGGTTCGACCTGCACTGGATGACGCAATGTCACGGCGCGATCGAGCTCGCCGCGGTCCTGAAGGAGGTGCACCCCGATGCGCTGACCGTCTTCGGCGGGATCTCGGCCACCTACTACGCCAGCCAGCTGATCGGGTACCCGGACATCGACGTGGTGGTTCAGGGTTATGACACCCTCGAGCCGGTCAGCGAGCTGGTCGCCAAGGTCCGGCGGGGCGACCGAGACTTCCGCGAGATCCCGAACCTGCTGTACAAGACGGCGGGCGGCGAGGTCCTGACGACCGGGTTCACGCACAAGCCGGCCACCCGGTACAACGACGCCCGGGCCGACTGGTCCTACTACCGCGAGACGGTCAGCGCCGGACCCTCGGTCTCCAAGCTCATCATGACCCTCCCCAACACCGGGTGCGCCCATGACTGCGGCTGGTGCGGCGGGTCGAAGTTCGCCTACCGCAACATCATGGGCGTCCGCAAAACCCTGGTGCACAAGGACGATGACCTCATTGTCGAGGAGCTGCGCAGCATGAAAGAGGCGGCGAAGCACACCTCGATATACGCGCTCCAGTGCTATTCGGAGAACAAGGGGCGGATGCACCGGTACCTGGACGCCGTGAAGGAGATGGGATACAAGAGCGTTTCCTTCGAGCAATTCGTGCTGACGCCGCTCGACATGCTCAGGAAGATGAGCGAGTCAACGGCCGCGTATATCATGCTCTCCCCGGAATCGCACGACCCGAAGATAAGCGCGGCGGCCGGGCGCGGCACCTACACCATGGAGCAGATGGAGAACTGGATTCCCAGGGCCCTGGACGCCGGGGTGAAGGGCATCATGGTCTGGTTCTTCATCGGCATGCCGTACCAGGACCGGGACTCGGTCATGGACACCGTCGGGTACTGCGAGCGGCTGATCCGCAAGTTCGGAGGATGGCAGGCGCTTCCGCTCATCTGCCCGATGGTGCCGTTCCTCGACCCCGGGTGCCGGTTCTTCGAGGAGCCCCAGCGGCATGGTTACCGGATTTACCACCGGACGCTCGAGGAACACCGCCGGGCCATGGTGGAGCCGCTGTGGTACCGCCGGCTGAACTACGAGACCGAATGGCTGGACCGGCGCCAGCTGCAGGACGTCTCCTACGACGCGATCGCCCGCCTGGTCGAGATCAAGGGCGAGCACGGGGTGCTGCCGCCAGAGTTCTGTAAGACCGTCCTCGAGACCATCGGCGAGACCCGGCAGGTGCTCGCCGAGATGGAACTGGCCCTGCGGCTCGACGGGTCGCTCCCGGTCTCGCTCCGTAACGAGATACGTTCCTACAACCGCAAGATCCTGGCCTATTCGAGCGACCAGATCATCCCGGTGCGCCGGCCTTTCGGGGGCCGGTGGTTCGATGACGCCACCGTCCCCCGGGAGATGATCGAGGACATGCTGGCCGCCCCCGCCGACCCGTGGTCAGGGCCGCTGACCCCGTGGTCCGCCCCGCCGGTCATGACGGCGTCCACGCTCCAGCGGGTGGCCGAGCGGGTGGCAGAGTACCCCGCGCACGGATGACCGGCGGCGCTCATTCGGTGCCGGCGGCGGCGATGAGCTCCAGGATGCGAGCCGGAGGCAGGTGCTGCTCGTAGATCCGCACGCCGAAGGGCGAGAGCGCGTCCTCAATCGCGTTCACTACCGTCGGCGGCGCGACGATCATGCCCCCCTCGCCCACTCCGCGGAAGTTCACGTCGGCGTCGAGCGGCACGGTCTCGAGGTGCTCTATCTCGATGCGGGGAATATCACAGGCGGTCGGCACCAGGTAGTCCATGAACGTGGCTGACTGGCAGTTGCCGTCCTCGTCATACGCCGATCGCTCGAGCAGTACGGCGCCGATGCCCTGCGCGACACCGCCTCGGATCTGCCCCTCGACGACGGCGGGATTGATGAGCGCGCCGCAATCCTCGGCGACGACGTACCGCTCCACGGTCACGATGCCGGTCTCGATGTCGACGTCGACGATGGCGCAGTGAGTGCCGCCGGACCAGCCTCCCTCGCCGCCGTCGAACGTGGCCACGACCTCGAGATTGGCGTCCGTGTCGGCACCGAACTCGCCCGATGCGGCACGCCGCGCGACCTCGCCCACGCCGATGGCGCTCGCCGGGTCACCGCGCACCCAGACCTGGCCATCGCTGATCTGCAGATCCCGGGCGCTGGCTTCCATGAGATGCGACGCGAAGTCGAGCACTTTGGCCTTGAGCTGGCGAGCACCGTGCAGCGCCACGCCCCCGGTCATGGTGGCCGACCGGCTGCCGCCGGTCAGTCCGAACGGGACGACGTCGGTGTCGCCGACGACGACGCGGACCTGCTCGAACGGCACGCCGAACTCGTCGGCGGCGATCTGGGCCAGGGTCGTCTGGTGGCTCTGGCCGTGCGGCATCTGGCCGGTGAACAGCACGACCATGCCGTCTTCCTCGAGCCGCAGGCGCATGGACTCGGTGCCCATCGGCCCGCTGGGCCCTTCCGGGGGGCGCGGGCCGGGAGCGGCCTCGATGAACGTCGCCACGCCGACGCCGAGGTACCGGCCCAGTTCCCGTGCTTGCGCCTGCCGGAGCCGGAACGCGGGAAAGTCCACGAGCTGGGCGATCCGCTCCAGTGACTCTCGGGTGGTGACCCCGGCCAGGGGACGTCCCGTGATCATGACTGCCGGCGGGTCGGTCCGGGGGGCGACGTTGCGCAGCCGGATCTCGAGCGGATCGAGGCCGAGATCCTTCGCGATGAGGTCGAGGATGCGTTCCCGCACGAACG
>JASIJN010000156.1 GCA_030050125.1 Streptosporangiaceae bacterium
GCCGCCGCGGCACCGGACTACGCGACGAGGCAGGAACTGGAGGAGCTCGCCCGGCAGGTGCGGCAGCTGTCGCAGGTTCAGTTGCAGCTGACGGCCCAGCTCGCGGCGGTGCTCGACCGGGCGAATGGGCGGGTCGTCAGATGAGCGGGCTCGGCGCCATCTCCGCACAGGTCGACCAGGACCTCGCCGCCCTGGACGAGCTGTCGCGCCGTATCTCGGAGCAGTTGACCGCCACCGAAGCGGGCGGCGGCGCGCCGGAGCACGGCCCGCGGGTGACGATCTCTCGCTCGTCGGGAATGGCGGGCCAGGCGGACACCGAATCCCAGCGAGCGCACCTGCGCGAGCTGATCGAGCGGTACACCGCCCGGACCCCGACCTCGAAGCAGCTGGCCCAGCGGCACCGGAAGGTCCTGGCCGACAGCCGAGCCGTCGTCGGCTTCCGCGGCAGCACGAAGGAGATGCTGTATCCCATCGCCGCCCGGCGCGCGCGGGGCTCGTGGCTGGAGGATATCGACGGTAACCGCTACGTCGACATCACCATGGGGTTCGGTGCGCTGCTGTTCGGCCACGAACCGGACTTCGTGAGCGACGCGGTCAGGGCGCACCTGTCCGAGGGCCTGCGGCTCGGTCCGCGCTCGGCAGAAACCGGGGAGGCGGCCGAGCTTCTGGCCGCGCTGACGGGCATGGAGCGGGTGGCCTTCGCCAACTCCGGAACGGAGGCGAACTCCGCCGCGATCAGGCTCGCGCGGGCCGCCACCGGACGCAGCAAGATCGTCACCTTCAACGGCGCCTACCACGGGCACGCCGACAACGTGCTCGGCCGCTCCGCGGGATCGGGCGCGCAGCGGCGGACCGTTCCGGTGTCCACGGGCATACCGCCGAGCGCGGTGGCCGACCTGATCGTGCTCGACTACGGTGACCCGGCGAGCCTGGAGATTATTTCTGAACGCGCAGACTCCATAGCAGCGGTCGTCGTCGAACCCGTGCAGAGCCGCCATCTGTCGCTGCGCCCCGTGGAGTTCGTCCGGAGGCTGCGCGATGTGACCCGTGATCACGACATCGTCCTGATGTTCGACGAGATGATGACCGGCTTGCGGTTCGCACCCCGCGGCGCCCAGGAGTTCTACGACGTCAGCGCGGATCTGGCCACGTACGGCAAGTCGCTCGGCGGCGGCTTCCCCATCGGCGCCATCGCCGGGCGCTCGGACATCATGGACGGGGTCGACGGCGGTTTCTGGCAGTACGGGGACGACAGCTACCCGGCCGCCGACACGACGTTCTACGGCGGCACCTACATTCAGCATCCGGTGGCGATGGCCGCGGCCAAGGCGGTGCTGACGCACCTGACCGAGCACGGGCCGGAACTGCAGCGGCGGCTCAACGCGCGCACCGATGGGCTGGCCGACGGCCTCAACGGCTTCTTCGAGGCGGAGGACTTCCCCCTCCGACTGCAAAATTTCGGGTCGATGTTCCGGTTCGAACATCGCGCCGACATGGACCTCCTTTACCAGCATCTGATGCTCCGCGGAGTGTATATCTGGGAATGGCGGAGTTTCTTCCTTTCGACCGCGCACTCCGACGACGACATCGAATTCATCGCGAACGCGGTACGGGACTCCTTGCACGAGCTGCGCGGTGCCGGATTCTTCCCCGGCCAGTCGCCCCGCACGGATCCCCGGGCGGAGGAGCGCGTCCAGGCCATGGCGCTGAACGCGGCGGCGCAGGCGGCGCGGACGGCACAGAAGGAGCAGACGCCGCAGACGGAGCAGACGGCGCAGAAGGAGCAGACTACGACGGCGCGGCGGACGGCTGAGCGCGTCCAGGCCACGCCGCTGAACGCGGCCGCGGTCGCGGTCGCCGGCTCCCGGCGGCGCGTGCCGGACTTCAGCATCTACTTCTTCGGCGACTACCCGCCGGACGAAACGCCTCGTGACGGTAAGTACGAGCTCATCGCGCACGTCGCGCGGTTCGCCGACGAACATGGCTTCCATGCGCTGTGGATGCCGGAACGCCACTTCCATTCCTTCGGCGGATTGTTTCCCAACCCCGCGGTCCTAGCCTCCGCCCTGGCCAGGGAAACCCGCCGGATCCGGCTCAACGCCGGGTCGGTCGTCCTCCCGCTCCACGACCCGATCCGGGTCGCCGAGGAATGGTCGATGGTCGACAACCTCTCCGGCGGGCGAGCCGGGATCGGGTGCGCGGGCGGCTGGCATGCCAACGATTTCGTCTTCTTCCCCGACCGGTTCGGCCAGCACAAGGAGCTGATGTACGAGCAGGTCGAGATCGTGCGCTCGCTATGGCGGGGGGAGAAAGTACGGCGTCGCACCGGCGACGGAGAACTGGAGGTGGCACTGTTTCCGCGCCCGGTGCAGGAGATTCCGCCGATGTTCGTGGCGGTGGTCGGCAATCCGGCGTCGTACGAAGCCGCCGCGCAGCACGACATGGGCGTGGTCACCAACCTCATGTCCCAGACCGTCGAGCAGCTGGCGGAGAACATCTCGCGATACCGCCGGGCTCGTGCGGCACAAGGCCTCGATCCCGATGCCGGGCGGGTCGCGGTTCTGCTGCACACCTACCTGGCGGCCGACCACGACAGCGCGAGGCGTGAAGCCTACGGTCCGATGCGCCGCTACATGCAGGCGTCGATGTCGCTGTTCGGGTCGTTCACCAACAGCCTCGGCTACAACGTCGACCTGGCGTCCCTCGACGAAGACGACCTCGACGTCATTTTCCGCCGCGCGTACGACCGCTACTGCGATCAGCGCGCGCTGATCGGCGCGCCGGAGACGGTCGCCTCGGTCGTGGACGCGGTGAGCGCGGCCGGAGCCGACGAGATCGTCTCGCTCGTCGACTTCGGGGTCGCCCCGGACGCTCTGCGCTCCGGGCTGACCCAGCTGGACCGGTTGCGCCGGGCCGCGGGCGAGGGGGAGACAACCGAACCGGGCCCGGATACCGCTCCGCTGACGGCCGCCCAGTGGCGCCTCTGGTTCCTCGATCGCATGTCCCCCGATGTGCGCGCCTGCAACGAACTCAAGGCGGTCCGGCTCGAGGGGCCGCTCGACGTGCCGGCGCTGCACACGGCCCTGCGGCGCCTGGTGCAACGGCACGAGCAGCTACGCACGGTCGTCCGGCTGATCCGCGGCGAGCCGCGGCAACTCCCGCTGCCCCAGGCGGAACCGGACTTCGGGCTGCTGGATCGCCCGGCCGCGCCCGGCGAGGAAGAAGAGGCGGTGGTGCGCGACGTGGTGGCGACCGAGGCCTCGCGCCGCTTCGACCTGGAGAACGGGCCGCTGTTCGTCACCAGGCTGGTGCGGCTGGGCGAGAACCGCCACGTCCTGATCATGTGCCTGCACCACATTGTCGTGGACGCCGGCTCGCTCGCGATCATGACCCGCGACCTTTCCTCCCTGTACCAGGCCGAGTGCGACCACACCGCCGCCGAGCTGCCGGTGATCGACCGGTCGTACACCGAGCTGGGCCAAGCCCCGCGCGATGAGCGGGAAAGGGCCCGGAGCCTGGAGTACTGGCGGCAGGTCCTGGCCGGCGACCTGCCCGTCCTGGCGCTTCCCGTCGACCGTCCCCGTCCCGCGGAGCTGACGTGCGGCGGCGCGAACGTGTTCCACACCCTCGACGCCGGGCTGTCCGAGGAGCTGCGGGCTCTGAGCCGCGGGCAGCACTGCACGGTCTTCATGGCGCTGCTCGCCGGCTACGCAGCCATGCTGCACCACGCCACCGGCCAGGACGACATCCTCATCGGCACTCCGGTATCGCAGCGGCCGCAAGGGGCCGAGAACATGGTCGGGGTGTTCCTCAACCCGGTGGCGTTGCGCTTGGACCTGTCCGGTGACCCCGCCTTCGGGACGGTCCTCGCGCGGGTCCGCCGCGCGGTCGTGGACGCGTGCGACCACCTCGCCGCCCCGTTCGAGACGGTGGTCCGCGAGGTCACTCCACGGCGCGTGGGGAACCGTACGCCGATGTTCCAGACGTACGCGGAGTTCGAGAGCCGCGAGCCGTTCCATTTCGACCTGCCCGGCGTGCGGGCCACCGTGCTGGAAGAGGCACCGGACCGGGCGCTCACCGATCTGACCATGTTCTTCTGCGACCTGCCGGACGGGATCCGCTGTCACCTGCAGTACAACGTCGATATCTTCGACGCGTCCACCGCCGAAGGGTTCCTCGATCGTTTCCGGCGGATACTGCGAAGCGCGGTCGATGCGCCGGACGCTCCGCTGTCCGAGCTGACGGGCAGCGAGAAGGCCGCGGTGCCTCCGGCCTGGGAGCAGGGACAGGTCACCCCGATCGAGGACGTCACCGTGCACGAACTGATCGCCCGCCGGGCGCAGGAGGCCCCGGGCGGGCCAGCGGTCGTCTACGGCGAGACGGTGCTGACGTACGGCGAACTCGAGGAGCAGGCCGGCCGGTTCGCCGCCGCGATCACCGAGCGCGTCGGCGAGCCGGCGCCTGACGACCTGATCGCGCTGTGGCTGCCGCCGTCGCCCGAGCTGATCGTGGCCATGGTCGGAACTCTCGAGGCGGGATACGCCTTCTTGCCGCTCGACCCGGGCATCGGCGAGGTGCGGGCGCAGACCGTGCTGGCCGACTGCGGCGCCCGGGCCCTGGTACGCGCCGGGTCGCTTGCCGAGTTGCGGCTCCCGCCAGACATGGCGGCAGCCGACATCGCCGATCTGCTGTCGGAGCCGGTTCAGCCGGTAAAGCGGGCCGGCGCGAACCCGGACTCGCTCTGCTACGTCATCTACACCTCCGGCAGCACCGGAAAGCCCAAGGGCGTCGCGGTCTCCCACCGCAGTCTGGTGAACTTGTGCCAATGGCAGCACCGCTGGTTCGCCTTTACCCCGGCCGATCGCAGTGCCCTGCTGTGCAGCCACGGCTTTGACGCGTCGGTGCTGGAGATCTGGCCACCGCTGACCGCGGGCGCCTCGCTCGCGATCCCCGATGAGGAAGTCCGGCTGGACCCCCGTGGGCTGGCCCGGTGGTACGAGGCGAACGCGGTCACCTATTCGCTGATACCGACGTCGCTCGGCGAGGCGCTGATGGCCCTGGAACCACGGCATCAGCCGCCGCTGCGACACCTCGCCACCGGCGGCGACGTGCTGCGGAGGCGTCCGCACGACGATGCGCCGTACCAGGTGACCAACATCTACGGCCCGACGGAGGCCACGGTGGTGTGCGCGGTGGCGATCGTCGAGCCGCAGTCGCGGGCGGAAGGCGCCACGATCCCGTTGGGCCGTCCCCTCGACAACGTCCGGCTCCACGTCCTCGACGAGGCCGGGCGGCCGGTGCCGGTGGGGTCGGTCGGGGAGCTGAACATCGGCGGCGCGGGCGTGGCGCGGGGATACTGGCGCATGCCGGACCAGACGGCCAGGCGCTTCGTGCCTGATCCGCTGAGTGCCCCCGGGGGCCGGATGTATCGCTCCGGCGATCTCGTGAGGTGGACCGAGACGGGCGTCCTCGAATTCTGCGGGCGGACCGACGACCAGGTGAAGATCCGCGGCTTCCGCGTCGAACCGGAGGAGGTCACGCGCGTCCTCGGCGGCCTGGACGGGGTGCGCGAAGCGGCGGTGCTCTCCCGGCGCAACTCCCACCGCGAGGCGTACCTCGCCGCCTTCGTCGTTCCCTCCGCCGACGCCACCCAGGCCGAGCCGCAGGTGCTGGCCGACCGGCTCACCGCCGCGCTGGCCGACCGGCTGCCGGACTACCTCATACCACGAGCCTGGGAAATCCTTCCGGCGATGCCGGCCAACTTCAACGGCAAGCTGGACCGGGCGGCCCTGCCGAAAACCTCGATCGTGACGTCCCCTCCGCGGAAGGCTCCGCAGATCGAGAACGGGCAGGTCGCGCTGGTGGACCGGCTCCGGGTCCTGTGGGCCGAGGAACTCGATATCGACCCCGGCCGGATCGGGCCTGACACCTCCTTCTTCGACCTGGGCGGCCACTCGATCGCGATGATTCGCGTGGTCAACCGGGTGCTGGAGGAATTCGGCATCGACTTTCCGCTGCCGCGTTTCTACCAGCAGCCCACGGCGGGAGCCATGGCCGCGTACCTGAGCGAGGCGGGGCCCGTGCTCCGTACGCCGGAGACGGCCGACGGCCGAGTGACGGGGCGGCTATGAGCGTGGAGATGCAGGACCTTGACCCGGGCGCCCTGTTCGGCCGCGTGACGGAGCTGGGAGTGCTGCTGCGGGCCGAGGGCGACAGCCTGTGCTACGACGCGCCGAGTGCGGCCGCCACGCCCGAGCTGCTGGCCGCGCTGCGCAAGCACCAGGCGTCGCTGCTGTCCATCATCAAGGCCGGGGTGGAGCGCCGCGCGCCCGTGACGTTCCAGCAGCGCCGCTACCTCGAATTCCCGCACAACGCCGCGCCGCAAGTCGACAACGTCGCGATGCGCATCACCTTCCGCGGAGCGCTGAACGTGACGGCGCTGCGCACCGCGCTCTCCGGGCTGGTCGCCCGGCACGAGTCCCTGCGCACCCGCTATGTCCTGGCCGACGGACAGTGGTGGCAGGAGGTGCTGCGCGCCCGGCCGGTCGACCTGCCGGTCCACGACCTTACGACGCTGCCGCACGACGCCAGGGACGCCGAGATCGAGCGGGTCAGCGCCCAGGTGGCGAACTGCGCGTTCGACCTGTCGGCCGGATCCGAGCCGTTTCTCCGGCTGCTCCGTGCCGAGGACCTGCGCTGGGTGCTGCTGTTCGTGCTGCATCACGTGAGCTGCGACGGCTGGGGACTGACCGTGATGCTGAAGGACTTCGCCGCCCTGTACGCGGCGGCGGCGTCCGGACAGCCGGACGGCCTGCAACCACCGACGCAGCCGACCGAGTACGCGCTCTGGCAGCGGGAGAAGCGGGTCACCGACGAGCACAGGCTGGCGTACTGGACTGGTCAGCTGAAGGGCGCGCCGTTCATCCTCGACCTGCCGACGGACCGGCCGCGGCCTCCGGCGCTGAGCGGCGAGGGGGACGTCGTGCTCTTCAGGGTCTCGGCGGACATCCGCGCGGGGATCGAGGCGTACGCCCGGCGGCACGGCACGACACAGTTCGCCGTTTCCGCCGCGGCGTTCGGCGTCCTGCTGTCCCGGCTGTCCGGACAGCCGGACATGGTGATCAGCGTCCCGTGCGCGAACCGGGAGCGGCGCGCGCACGAGAACCTGGTCGCGGTGACCGCGCTGGCGTTCGGCCTGCGCATCCGGGTGGGCGAGGCCGAGTCGTTCGCCGCGCTCGCCGAGGTGGTGGCCCGCGACGCGATCAATGCCATCTCGAACATCATGCCGATTTCGGAGATCACGGCGAGAGATCCGGACATGCCGAAGGTCCTGGACGTTAGATATCAGTACCTGGACACGCTGGAGACCGAGGTCGAGTTCCCGGGCCTGACCGTCGCCCTCGAAGACCTCACGGTCCCCGCGGCGCGCGGGGAGCTGTTCGTCGGGCTGCTCCCCACCGGCGACTTTCTCACCGGACATGCCGATTACTCGACCGACCTGTGGGACCGGGAGACCATCGAGCAATGGATGGACGACTATCGCGAGTTGCTCCGCGAGGTCGTCGAGGAGCGGGTGAGCATCGGGGGTGGTGACCGTGGAGCTGCAGGACCTTGACCCGGACGCCCTGTTCGGCCGGGTGACGGAGCTGGGAGTGCTGTTGCGGGCCGAGGGCGACGGCCTGTGCTACGACGCGCCGGAGGGCGCGGTCACTCCCGAGCTGCTGGCCGCGCTGCGCAAGCACCAGGCGTCGCTGCTGTCCATCCTCGGAGCCGGGGTGGAACGCCGCGGTCCCGTGACGTTGCAGCAGGGCCGCTACCTCGAATTCCGGCACGACGGCGCGCCTGAAATCGACAACGTCGCGATGCGCTTCACCTTCCGCGGAGCGCTGAACGTGACGGCGCTGCGCGCCGCGCTCTCCGGACTGGAGGCCCGGCACGAGTCCCTGCGTACCCGCTATGTCCTGGCCGACGGACAGTGGTGGCAGGAGGTGCTGCGCGCCCGGCCGGTCGACCTGCCGGTCCGCGACCTCACGACGCTGCCGCGCGACGCCAGGGAGGCCGAGATCGAACGGACCAGCGCGCGGCTCACAACCACCCCGTTCGACCTGTCGGCCGGGCCGGGACCGGTCTTCCGGCTGCTCCGTGCCGAGGACCTGCGCTGGGTGCTGTTGTTCGTGATGCACCACGTGTGCTGCGACGGCTGGGGGCTGACCGTGATGCTGAAGGACTTCGCCGCGCTGTACGCGGCGGCGGCGTCCGGACGGCCGGACGGCCTGCAACCACCGACGCAGCCGATCGAGTACGCGCTCTGGCAGCGGGAGAACCGGGTCACCGACGAGCGCAGGCTGGCGTACTGGGCGGGTCAGCTGAAGGGCGCGCCGTTCCGGATCGACCTGCCGACCGACCGGCCGCGATCCGCGGAGCTGAGCGGCAGGGGGGACATCGTGCTCTTCGGGATGCCGGCGCAATTACGCAGGCAGATCGAGGCGTACGCGCTGCGGCACGGGACGACGCCCTACGCCGTCACCACCGCGGCGTTCGGCCTTCTGCTGTCCCGGCTGTCCGGACAGCCGGACTTGGTGATCAGCGTCCCGTGCGCGAACCGGGAACGCCGTGCGCACGAGAACCTGGTCACGGTGACCGGGATGGCATTCGGCCTGCGCATCCGGGTGGGCGAGGCCGAGTCGTTCGCCGCGCTCGCCGAGACAGTGGCCCGCGATACGGTCGACGCCATCTCGAACATCATGCTGATGTCAGAGGTCGCGGCCAGGCAAGCAGGCATGCCGAATGTCCTGGAATTTGGGTTCAATTACCCGAACACGGTGGAGACCGAAGTCGAGTTCCCGGGCATGACCGTCGGCATAGAAGACCTCGCGGTGCCCGCGGCGGCCGGCGAGTTCTACGCCGGGGTGCTCGCCACCGGCGACGTGCTCAGCGGATATGCCGAGTATTCGACCGACCTGTTCGACCGGGAAACCGTCGAGCAATGGGTGGACGCCTACCGCGACCTGCTCTGCGAGGTTGTCGAGGAACGGGCGAGCATCGGAGGGTGAGTTTCACGAATGATGCCGCCATCCGGCTCGGCGCACCGCGGGCCTGAGCGGCCTGCCCGCCCGCCTCGCCGAGCGCGGAGCGAAGCGGGCGGGCAGGAGCTTGCCCCTGGAGCTACTTGGTGAAGTACCAGTATTCAGGCAGCAGGGTGAACATCGGGCTGAACGTGACGCCGTGCAGGTTGCTGGCCACCGCCTGGACCTGGTACGGGTTCGGCTCCGGTACCCAGATGAACGGGAGCTGCTGCGCCCCGTACGTGGCGTACTGGTCGAAGACCGCCAGGCTGCTGCTGGTGTGCGTCTCGTTGATCAGCTTGTCCATCGTGGGGTCGGAGTAGTTTCCCGAGTTCGACCCGGCGCCGGTGGCGAACAGCGGTTCGCCGGTCGGCTCCATGCCCGGGCCGTCGAAGCTCCAGCCGCCGTAGGCGAACACCTGCACGTTGCACTTCGGGCCCATCGGCGCGCACGGAGCGGCCTGGCCGATGATCGCGTTGAACGTCTCCCCGACCAGGTTGACGTCGATGCCGACCTGGGACTCTTCGGACTTGATGGCCTGGTACATCGCCGTCGCCGCGGCGATGCCCGTCGCGTAGTCGAACGTCAGCTCCAGCTGCTCTCCCTTGGTGATGCCGGTGCCGCACTTGGCCGGGTCCTGGCAGGCCATCACGCCGCCGACCTCGGACCAGCCGTGGCTGGTCAGCAGCGCCATGGCCTTGGCGGGATCGTACGGGTACGGGCCCTGGCCGGAGTTCTCGCGCTCGATGGCCGGGACGAACGGGTTGGCCGGCACGGTCGGGACGGGGCCCGAGACCGGGGTCGCGTAGCCGCGCCAGATCGCCTTGCTGATGCCTGGCTGGTCCACGGCGTACTGCATGGCCTGGCGGATGTAGAGCTGGCGGACCAGGAAGCCCACCTGCGGGTTGTTGAAATTCGGCTGGGCGTACTCGATGCCGTAGGAGTAGAACGGCTCCAGGTAGTAGGAACTGCCCAGCGGGTTGGTGGCCGGCAGCGGCGAGTTCGACGGCTTCTGCGGCAGGTCCTGAGTCGGGACGTAACCGATGTCCACCCCGCCGGTCTTGAGCGCCGTGTACTCGGCCGTGTCGCTGGTGAACGGCAGGAACTTCACGGCGGACAGCCGCGGCTTCGGGCTTCCTGAGTAGGCCCCGTTCGGCACGATCGTCACGTAGCCGTCGGTGTTGAAGCTGGACAGCTTCCACGGCCCGTCCACCACCGACCAGAGCGGGCTGGTCGCGTACGTCGAGGCGATCTTTGACTGCGCGGTCAGGAAACCGTAGACCGCCTTGCACCTGGCCCAGCCGTCGGCCGCGCTGTCGGTGCTGCACCCCCCGCTGCCCGGCTTGGCGCCCAGCGAGGTGACGTCCCAGGCCAGCGGCATCGGGTTGATCTCCGACAGCTGGTTGTAGGTGTACCAGAGGCTGGAGTAGCCCTGGTTCAGCTGGAAGGTCACCTGGTCCAGCCCGGTGGCCTTGTAGGACACCACGTTGTCCGGCAGCAGGCCGGTGGAGTAGGCGTACCAGTTCGCCTTCTCGGCCTCGGCCATGTTCATGAAGAAGACCACGGACTGGGCGTCGACGCTCTCGCCGTCGGACCACTTCCAGCCCTTCATGTTGACCACCACGGTCTTGCCCCCGTTGCTGTAGACGGGGGGGTCGGCCGGGGACAGCGGATAGTCGACGGTCACGCTGGTGTTGGTGTTGTCGCCGAACATATACAGCGGCCGGTAGAACAGCCACTGGAACTGGTTGTCGTTGTAGACGCTGGCGTTCGTGATCGCGTAGAAGGGGAAGATCCAGCTGTTGGTGACCCCGGCGGGCAGCGCCACCGTCGCCGTGCCGCCTTTGACCGCGGCACCCGATGAACTCGAGCTGATGCTGCTGGCGCCGCCTGCGCAGCCGGCCGCGATCAGCGCGACCATGATCACCCAGGCGATCGCCGCGAGGCGCAGCCTACGTCTCCATCGCATATGCGCTCCTTCCGGTAGGGGCAGTCACCGGCTGTGATCCTCGGCCAGGGACGCGCTGGTGTCAGGACTACCTCGAAGAACTTCGAGGTCACGATCCGATGGCGCCTCGGTCTCGGGCGGGGATCACCTCGCGGGCGCGCGGCGAGCGGGCTGGTCAGCTCGGCTCGCCGGGCGCATGGTAGACATGTGGTGAAACCGGAATGATTGCGGCGACTTCGGCCGCCGGGCCCGGCAGCCAGCTGCGGCTGAGCGTGCCCGACCCGCTGGCGGTCTCGGTCGCGCTGGCCCCGCAGCAATCGGTGGTCGCGCTGCTGCGCCAGGCGATGGCGGGGCAGTCGCTCGGCGCGCCGGCCGGCCTTCTCGGTGCCGTCCGCCTTGCGCTGCGCCCGCAGGCGCGGTTCGCCGCGCAGTCGTTCACGGAGCGTGGCTGCACGAGGGTACCGGAGTTCTGCATGCCGCTCTCGCCGCTCGCCGATGTGTCCGTCGCTGACCAGGCCGCAAGGCTGCGGGACATGCCCGCCGCCGCGCTCACCGACGAGCTGGAAGCTGCCGACGGCGGCCTGCCTTCCCCGCCGCATTGGCAAGCCGCGGCTGACCAGCCCCGCCGCTGGCTCAACTCCATGGCCGAAGCGTCGCTGGACACCTGGGCCGTGACCGAGCCGTGGTGGCGGGCGGCCGGGCCGCTGCTGGACCGCGAGATGCGGCGGATCGGCCTCGCGGCGGTGCGCGGCGGAATGGCGGCGCTGCTGAACAGCCTGCATCCGCGCATCAGCTACCGCGACGGGACGCTCGCCTTCGTGCCGGGGTGCGGCCTGTTCGTCACGCTCGGCCCGCGCCGCCTGGCGTTGCTGCCGATGATCGCCGGGCGTGACTCACTGCTGGTCAGCATCGAACGCCCCGACGTCTGCTATATCGCCTACCCGCTCCCCCGGCCCGGTCCGGGCGAACCGGCCGCGGCCGGCA
>JASIJN010000157.1 GCA_030050125.1 Streptosporangiaceae bacterium
ACGTGGCCGGGCTGGACCGCGACCGCGGCGAGACCCGGGTCTTCCGGCTGAGCCGTATCGACGGGCCGGTGACGTTCGGCGGGCCCGCGGGCACGATCACGGTCCCCGAGGGCGCCGACGTCCGGGAGCTGGTCCGGGCGTGGGACAACGAGCCGCAGCTGCGGCGCACCGCGGTGCTCCGGGTCAGGAGCGGCGCGGGGTACGGGCTGCGGCGGGGCGCGAGCGCCGTCCGGCCTGATCCCGACCGGCCCGGCTGGGACCTGGTCGAGGTGCCGTTCTCCGACGTGGGCTGGCAGAGCGAGCACCTGGCCTCGTTCGGCGCCGACGTGGTCGTGATCGAGCCTGCCGACCTGCGCGAGGCCGTCATCGGCCGGCTGAAGGGGGTGCTTGCGTGAGGGCGAGCGGGGAACAGCGCGCGAGGGAGGGGCACGGTGCCGCCTAGTACCCCCCCGCGGGTGACGCCCGCCACGGACCGGCTGCGGCGGCTGCTGGCGCTGGTCCCGTACGTGGTCAGCCGGAAGGTGGTCGGGCTGGCCGACACGGCGGCCGCGTTCGGCCTGAGCGAGCGCGAGCTCGTCGACGACCTCAACATGCTCTGGTGCGTCGAGCTGCGCTCGCCCGACCCCTACTGCCCGATCGACCTGTCCTACGAGGGCGGCGAGATCGTGGTCAGCGAGGCGGAATCGATCGACCGCCCGCTGCGGCTCGGCGTCGACGAGGCGAGCGCGCTGCTCATCGCGCTGCGCATGCTCGCCGAAGTTCCGGGCCTGGAGGACCGCTCGGCGCTGAGCCGGACGATCGCCAAGCTGGAGGCGGCCGCCGGGGCGGCCGGCACGGTGAGTGCCCAGGTCACCGTGCAGGTCGACGACCGCGGGGGCAGGAACGCGGCGCTGGTGCGGGACGCGCTCGACCGGAGTCGGCGCCTGCATATGTCCTACTATGTCCCGGGCCGGGACGAGGCTACCGAGCGCGACGTCGATCCCATGCGGCTGCTGGTCGTGGAGGGCAGGACCTACCTGGAGGGCTGGTGCCTGCGGGCCGAGGCGGTGCGGCTGTTCCGGATGGACCGGGTGCTCGACCTGACCGTGCTCGACCGGCCCGCGTCCGTGCCGGCCCAGGCCGAGCACCGGGACGTGGACCAGGGGCTGTTCCGGCCGTCGGCCGGCGACGTCCGGGTGGAGTTCGAGCTGTCGGTGGCGGGCCGGTGGGTGGCCGAGTACTACCCCTGCGAGCAGGCCGAGGAGCTCGGCGACGGACGGCTGCGGATCGGGCTGCGTACCCCGGACACCCGGTGGGTGCGGCGGCTCGCCCTGCGCCTGGGCGAGGACGGCCGGCTGATCTCCCCGGCTGACCTGGCCGCCGAGGTGCGGGAGGACGCCGCGGCCGCTTTGGCCCAGTACGCCTGAGGGCTGTGGTGCAGAGGCACCTTGTGTAGACTTTCGCTGGAAGCGACCTAGGCGCGGCGACGCGCTACCCGCTGAATGGGGACTGAGATGTTTGGTGACCTGTTCGACAGCCCGTGGAAGATCCTGATCATCGCGGTCGTCCTGATCATCCTGTTCGGCGGCAAGAAGATGCCCGACGCCGCGCGTTCGCTCGGCCGGTCGATGCGGATCCTCAAGGCCGAGGTGCAGGACCTGCACGGCGACCACGACACCGAGGAGAAGCCGGCCCAGCCGGCCGCCCTGACCGCTCCCACCGTGCAGCAGGAGCAGATCGACCAGTTGCAGCAGCAGATCCGCGAACTGCAGCAGCAGCAGTCGAACCAGGCGGTGACCGTCAGCGGCACGTCCGCGCCGGAGACGCCGGGCACCGGCCAGCCCGGCTGAACCCTGGCCCTCTGTCCCTTAACCCACGATGCCCAAGCTGGCCGACACCATAACGGGCGCGCGGCTGCTCGGCGCGAAGATCGCGGCGTCGCAGCGGCGGTCGAACCCCGAGGGCCGGATGCCGCTCATGGACCATCTCCGTGAGCTGCGCGGCAGGCTGCTCAAGGCGATTGTGGCCATCGTCATCGGCATGCTCATCGGGTTCATCCCGCAGGTCTACGACCGGCTCTGGGCGTTCGTCTATCACCCGTTCAAGATGGCCGCGACTCACAACCAGCAGCTCATCGTCATCGGCGTGTTCGACGGGTTCATGCTGCGGGTGCAGATCGCGTTCTTCTTCGGGCTGATCGTCACCAGCCCGTTCTGGCTGTATCAGATCTGGGCCTTCGTCGCGCCCGGGCTCTACACCCACGAGAAGAAGTGGGCCTACGTGTTCGTGGGCGCCGCGGCCCCGCTGTTCGCCGGCGGGGCCGTGCTGGCCTACTTCGTCATGAGCCGCGGCCTGCACTACCTGCTGGCCCTGGTGCCCCACGGCGTGTCCGTGATGGCGACCGTGACCAACTACCTCAGCTACTTCGAGGCCATGATCCTCGGCTTCGGGCTGGCGTTCGAGCTGCCGCTGGCGCTGGTCATGCTGAACATGGTCGGCATCGTCACGCACGAGCGGATGCGCAAGTGGCGGCGGATCATGATCTTCCTCGTGTTCGTGTTCGCCGGCATCGCCTCGCCGAGCCCGGACCCGCTCACCATGCTGCTGCTGGCCGGCCCGTGTGTCGTGCTGGTCGAGGCGGCCGAGCTGCTCATCTGGGCGAACGACCGGCGCCGGGCCGCACGGCCCGCGATGTACGAGGGCATCGGCGACGATGAGCTGTCGCCGATCGACCTCGACGTGTCGGCCGGGGACGGAGCCGGCATCGGGCCATCACCCGGCCAGGACGCTTGACCGAGGACCGGCCGGAACTCGCCGCGTTCCAGGCGCTCTATGACTTCGGCTTTGACGGCTTCCAGCTGGACGCGTGCCGGGCACTGGCCGCCGGCCACGGGGTGCTGCTGGCCGCGCCGACCGGGTCGGGCAAGACCGTGGTCGGCGAGTTCGCCGTGCACCTGGCCCTGGCCGCCGGGCGCAAGTGCTTCTACACCACCCCGATCAAGGCGCTGTCCAACCAGAAGTACACCGACCTGGTCCGCAGGTACTCGCCCGCCACGGTAGGCCTGCTCACCGGGGACAACAGCATCAACGGCGAGGCCCCGGTGGTCGTGATGACCACCGAGGTGCTGCGGAACATGCTGTACGCGGGCTCGCCCACGCTGGCCGGGCTGGGCTACGTGGTGCTCGACGAGGTGCACTACCTGGCCGACGCGTTCCGCGGCGCGGTCTGGGAGGAGGTGATCATCCACCTGCCCGAGTCGGTGCGGCTGGTCGCGCTCTCGGCGACGGTCAGCAACGCCGAGGAGTTCGGGGACTGGCTCTCCCAGGTCCGCGGGGGCACCACGGTCATCGTGGACGAGGACCGCCCCGTGCCGCTGTGGCAGCACATGCTGGTCGGCTCCCGGCTGTACGACCTGTTCACCGGGTCCGACGCCGCCGGCGCCGCCGGGCCGCCGGGCTCGGGCGGCCCGCCCAGGGTCAATCCCGAGCTGCGGCGGCTCGCGCAGCGGGACCAGTTCGCCGACCGCCGGGCCGCGGG
>JASIJN010000158.1 GCA_030050125.1 Streptosporangiaceae bacterium
GCCGGCCGTCGCGGCCGGCACCGCCACCGTGGCGGCCGGTACCGCCGCCGTGGCGGCCGGGCCGGCCAATCCGAATGGCGGCAACGGCGGGGACGAGACCGGCTGCTGTGGCTGACCCTGACCGGTAGCCGGGTGCGCCGGAATGGTGCGGTCACCCGCGGTTTACCCAGCGTTACCGCACCCGCGTCCAGCAGGACTTTCCTGTTAGGAGAGGTCGGGTACTGTTAATAAGTGTGCGGACCCGCGCATCCGCCATGGTAGGCAGGGATGATGAGCTCCATGCGGTGAGGCACGCGCTGGAGGAAGCCAGGCTCGGCCGGGGCGGCGCGGTGTTCGTCGTTGGCGAAGGCGGCATCGGCAAGTCACGGCTGGCCGTGGCGGCCGCGGATCTCGGCTTCGCCGTCGATATGAGCATCCTGCGCGGCCGAGGCAGCGCGATCGGCCCGATGGTCCCGTTCCGTTCGCTGACCGAGGCGCTGATGTCCCTGGCGCGCGCGGGCCAGGCGATCGACATGAGCGCGCTGGGCCCGTACCGTCCGGTCCTGGCCCGGCTGATCCCCGACTGGGGCACGCCCTCGGTCACCGATGACGGCGGCGTACTGGTGGTGCTGGCCGAGGCGGTGCTGCGGCTGGCCGCACTCGCCGGCCGGGGCCGCGGCTGCCTGTTGATCCTGGACGATCTGCAGGACTCGGACGCCGAAACCCTGGCCGTCGTCGAGTACCTGGTCGACAACCTGGGCCAGCAGCCGACGATGCTGCTGAGCACGGTCCGCGCGGATCCGGGCCCGGCGCTCGACCTGGCCCGGTCCGCGGCTCAGCGTGGTTCTGGCGTGCTCATCGAGTTGAACCGGCTCGGCCTGGCGGACGTGCGCCGGCTGGCCGCCTCGTGCCTGCGCTGCGAGCAGGAGGACGTCCCCGACCAGGTCGCCGAGCAACTGTGGGCGGCCAGCGCGGGCATCCCGCTGATCGCGGAAGAACTGCTCAGCGGAATGCTCCAGGGCGGATTGCTGGTCCGGGACGGCGCGGGCTGGCGGGTGACCGGCGAGATGCGGGCCAGGGTGTCCACCACGATGGCCCGGGCCATAGCCGGGCGGCTCGAGTCCATCGGCGCGCAAGGGCGGGACCTGCTTTCGGCGGCCGCCCTGCTTGGCCGTCGCTTCCCTGTCGCCGTCGTACAGGCGGTCAGCGGCCTCGGCGACCGCGAGCTGCTGAGTCATCTGCATGCCGACCAGACGAGCCAGCTCGTCGCACCGGACGAGGAGACGCCGGACTGGTACGCCTTCCAGCACCCGCTCATCGCGGACGTGCTCCTGACCTTGCTCACCCCGGCCGAGCGCGCCCGGCTCGCCCAGCAGGCCGCGGACGCGGTGGAAGCCGTCTACCCCGGCCTGCCGGGAGAATGGTGCCAGATCTCGGCCACGCTGCGCCTGCAGGCAGGCGATCCGGCCTTGGCTGGCCGGCTCTTCGCGGAGGCAGGCCGCCGCGCTTTCGCCCAGGGCGCGGCCAACTCGGCGGTCACGCTGCTGGACAGGGCGCTCGAGCTGCTGGCCCGGGACGGCGACGGGCAGGTCCGGGCGGATGCCTTCGCCACCCTGCTGTACGCGCTGGTCGAGGCGGGCGAGGTGGAGCGGGCGGTCGCGTCGGCCGCTGAACTCGAGCAGGTTACCGGCCTGCTGGACCGGCGGACGCGGGCCCAGTTGCACACCAGGCTCGCCTGGGCCGCCATGGTGGCCGGCCGGACCCGTGACGGATTGGCCCAGGTGGACATCGCCCGGACGCTGCTCGGGCCCGACGCGCCCGATCAGGACACCGCACCGATCGACGTGGTTGCCGCGCACCTCACGCTGGACCTGCCCGGGCCGGATCAGGTCCGGAAGGCCGAGGCCCTGGCCCGCCGGGCGACGGCCGTGGCCGAGGCCGCGGAGCTGCCGGTCGTCGCGTGCCAGGCCTGGCAGCTTCTGGGCGCGCTCAGCCGGTCCCGGGACCCGGATGAGGCGACCGCCTGCCTGGAGCAGGCCCGGCGGCTCGCGGTGCGGCACCATCTGCCGATCGAGGAGATCCACGCCCTGATCAGGATGGGCAACGATGACGCCCTGCGCGACGGCGGCCTGAGCCGGCTCGAGCAGGTCCGGAGGCAGGCATCGCGGCTCGGCGCCGTAACGGTCCGCTATCAGGCGGAGGCGAGCATCGCCCTGCAGGCCATCCTGCGCGGCGACTTCGCGGTCGCCGAGGAGCTCCTCGACCAGGTGCTCCAGTCCACCATGCGGCTGAGGCTGATGGAGACCACGCGGTACGCGTTATTGCTGCGAGCCATCCTCGGTGCCCACCGGGGCAGGCGGCGCGAGATGGATGCCGCGTTCGCGGAGCTGCGGCACTGGGCGGGTGATCATGCGCAGTACGTTCCCCGGGCGCATGGCCTGGCCCGGGCCTGGTGCGCGCTGCTGGAGGAGAACCGTCCCCGGGCGCTGCACGAGCTGGACCTGGCGGTTGCCGCCGAGGAGCGGAGCCCGACGATCTTCCAGCTGTCCGGGCGGTACGGCCTGCGCCTGCTGTTGCGGGTCCTTGGCGGGGCGGCGGACCTGTCGGAGTACCAGGCGACCACCGAGCCGCCCGTCAGCCGGCTGCGGTGGCAGTGGCAGTTCGCGCTGTTCGCCGGCGCCGTGCTGGCCGGCCGTGCGGGACGGGCGGGCGAGGCGTCCGCGGCCGTAGCCGAGGCGGTGCAGGTCGCCGCCCCGTATCCCACGGGCCGCTACATAGGGCTCCGGCTGGTCAGCGAGGCAGCGGTCGCGGACGGCTGGGGCACACCGGTCGAATGGCTGCGGGCCGCCGAGGAGTACTTCCACACCGGCGAAGTGCCGGCGGTGGCGAGCGCCTGCCGGGCGCTGATGCGCCGCGCCGGAGCCCCCGTCGCCCAGCACCGCGACGGCATCGAGGGGGTCCCGCCCACGCTGCGCATGGCGGGCGTGACCGTTCGCGAGCACGAGGTCCTGCGTCTGCTCGTGGATCGCCTCAGCAACCGCGAGATCGCGTCGCGATTGCACCTATCGCCGCGCACCGTCGAGAAGCACGTGGCCAGTCTGCTCATCAAGACCGGCCAGCCAGACCGGATTGCGCTGAGTGAGTTCGGATCGGCCACGCTGACGTGACTCGGGGCGTTGATCGCTTCGATGGCCCGGCGCAGGTCGCCGCGGGCAATGTCGCGCGGCGCCTCGCGGCTACGCCGGCACCAGGCTGAACTCCTGGGCGCCGGTGCCGTTGCAGGTGTACTGCTGGAGCTGGACGCCACTGCTGGTAGACGCCCCGGGGGTGTCTACGCACAGGCCTGAGTTGTCGGCCACGAAGTTGTAGTAGCCGCTGGTCTGGATGTAGGCGGCGAACAGCTCGTTGGTGTTGCCGGTGCCCCCGTAGTTCCAGATCTGGAGCAGGTCGCCAGAGGCCGTGGCCCCGACGCCCCCGGTGATGTTCCAGCTCTCGCCCTCGCTCTGGGCGTTGTCGTTGAGCACCTCGTAGTAGCCGGGGGCCACGGGCACGAACTGCCAGAGCTGGCTGGTGGCCCCGGTGCAGGCCAGCTGCTCGACCGCGGTGCCGTTGGATGTGCCGCCGCCGGCGGCGCTGGCGCACAGGCCGGAGTTCTCATTGACCACCTCGTACCAGGCCGAGGTATTGATGCTCGAATCGTCGCTGGCAAAGCTCATGAAGTGCAGGTTCCAGCCGGGATTGTCCTGGTCGACGATCAGGGTCTGGGTGCCGGCGGGCAAAGTGACGTTGGCTGTCACCGTCGTCCAGTCCTGCCAGCCACCGGTCTCGGGGGCGTTCACGTCGCCCGACAGGTTCGTGCCGGACGCGCTGGCGATATGCAGGGCATCAGTCACCCCGCTGGGGGAGGCCAGGCGCAGGCTGACGGTGTAGGTACCCGCGGCCGCCACGTTGACCGTATAGCGGAACCACTGCTGCGAGCTCGTCCAGCCGAGGTCGTAACCCGCGCCGGTTCCGGTGGTGTCCTGGGTGTCGGTGGTGGCTTCGAGATCCACCCCGTCGGAGCGGTAGCTGTTGGCCGTGCCGTTGACCGAGGTGACGTTGTAGGCAACCCCTGGGCCGCCAGTGTCGTAGTTGGCCGCTTGCACCGTGCCGGGAACGGCGGCCGGAACGCCGCCGAACGGCTCCTCCGGGCTCACAGAGCTGCCGCTGGCCATGACCAGGAACTGGTTGAACGACCACCAGTAGCTTGTGTCCGCGGCCGTCAGGACCACCCGCACGTACTGGGCCGTCTGGGTTGCGAAGCTGGCGATGTCCGGCGTGGCGACGCCGCCGCACGTGGCCACGGTCGTCCAGGTGCTCCCGTTGCTCGACACCTGAACCTGGTAGCCGGTGGCATAGTCCGTGGGCGAGCCCGGGGAGGCCATCTCGACCTCGTTGAACGTCCGCGGTGAGCCCATGTTCACTTCGTAGGTGAGTCCGGCGGCCTGATCTTCGTCGCTGCTGAACCTGCTGAGGCTCGTGCCGTTGGCGGCGTTGGTGATGGCGTTCTGCGGTGCGTCCGTGGCCCCCGAAGGTGCACTGGTGCTGGCAGTAAAGCCGGTTTCGCTGAGCTCCGACTCGTCTGTGCCCGACGCACCGCAACCGGTGGCGCTGCCGCCGACGACCCACTCGAACGAGACGCTGTTCTCGTACCCTTCGGTGTCGGTCGCGGTCACGGTGACCACGTCACTCTCCTGGTAGAGAGCGGTGCCGGTTATGTCGCCGGTCGACGGGTTGAGGTAGAG
>JASIJN010000159.1 GCA_030050125.1 Streptosporangiaceae bacterium
CCGGTGCTGCGGCAGATCTACGACCAGATGTCCGAGCCCAAATGGGTGATCTCGATGGGCGTGTGCGCGTCCAGCGGCGGCATGTTCAACAACTACGCGATCGTGCAGGGCGTCGACCACATCGTGCCCGTGGACATCTACCTGCCCGGCTGCCCGCCGCGGCCGGAGATGCTGCTGGACGCGATACTCAAGCTGCACGACAAGATCCAGAACATGAAGCTCGGCGTGAACCGGGAGCAGGAGATCACCGAGCTGGAGCAGGCCAGGCTGCGGCGGCTGCCGCTGGTGGCGAGCCTGAGAGGCACGGGGAACGACCAGTGAGCGAGACCAGCCAGGCCGGGCCGCCCGACGGCGACGGCGCTCGGGCGCCCGATCCCGCGGCGATCGCGGGCCGGGAGCGGCTTTCCGAGCAGGTCGTGCGGACCGGGATGTTCGGGGTCCAGGGCACCCCCGACACCTCGGGGTACGGCGGGCTCAAGGTCCGCAAGCCGCCGCCGCTGTCCAGCCCGAGGCCGTACGGTTCGTACTTCGACGAGGTCGCCGACGCGCTCGCCGCGGCGCTCGACGGCGCGGGAGCAAGCTTCGGCGACGCGATCGAGCGCGTGGTGTCCGACCGCGGCGAGCTGACCTTCCATGTCCGCCGGTCGCACCTGGTCAGCGTGGCGCGGCAGCTGCGCGACGATGCCACTCTCGCGTTCGAGATATGCACCGGGGTATCCGGCGTGCACTACCCGCTCGACGAGGGAGCGGAGCTGCATGCCGTCTACCACCTCCTGTCGATCACCCACAACCGGCGCCTCCGGCTCGAGGTATCGGCGCCCGACGCGGACCCGCACATCCCCTCGCTGGTCGATGTCTACCCGGCGAACGACTGGCACGAACGGGAGACCTGGGACTTCTTCGGGATCATCTTCGACGGCCATCCGGCGCTGACCAGGATCGAGATGCCCGACGACTGGAAGGGCCACCCGCAGCGGAAGGACTACCCGCTGGGCGGCATCCCGGTCGAGTACCGCGGCGCGACGATCCCGCCACCAGACGAGCGGAGGTCCTACGAATGAGCACCGGCGCGGACCAGGCCGACACCACGGAGGGACGTGTCTACAACGTCGCGGGGGAGGACTGGGACGAGGTCATCGGGGCCGCGGCCGAGGAGGCCGAGCGGCTCGGCGAGGAGCGCCTGGTCGTCAACATGGGCCCGCAGCACCCGTCCACTCACGGGGTGCTGCGGCTGATCCTCACCCTGGACGGGGAGACCGTGACCGAGCTGCGGCCGGTCGTGGGCTACCTGCACACCGGGATCGAGAAGAACCTGGAGTACCGCACCTGGACGCAGGGTGTGACGTTCGTGACCCGGGCCGACTACCTGATGCCGATCTACAACGAGACCGCGTTCTGCCTGGCGGTGGAGCGGCTGCTCTGCATCGAGGACCGGATCCCCGAGCGGGCGAACGTGATCCGGGTGCTGATGATGGAGCTGAACCGGATCTCCTCGCACCTCGGCGGCATCGGCCCCATGGGCCTCGAGCTCGGCGCCTCGACCGTATTCATCTACGCGATGCGGGAGCGGGAGAAGGTGCTCGACCTGTTCGAGCTGATCACCGGCCTGCGGCTGAACATGGCCTTCATCCGACCCGGCGGCGTGGCGCAGGACCTGCCGTCGGGCGCCATCGAGAAGCTCAGGGAATTCCTCGCGGTCATGCCGGCCAAGCTCGGCGAGATCAGGGCGCTGTTCGACGCCGCCCCGGTCTTCCACGCCCGGACCAAGGGCGTCGCCTACCTGGACCTGACCGGCTGCATGACGCTCGGCATCACCGGCCCCATGCTGCGCAGCACCGGCCTGCCCTGGGACCTGCGCAAGAGCCAGCCCTACTGCGGCTACGAGACCTATGAGTTCGACGTGCCGACGGCGAGGACCTGCGACGCCTACGCCAGGTACGAGATCCGCATGGACGAGATAGACCAGTCGCTGCGGATCATCGGGCAGTGCGTGGACCGGCTGTCGGGCAAGCGCCCGGCCCGCGACCCGGTGATGATCGAGGACGCCAAGATCGGCTGGCCGGCCAGGCTGGCTCTCGGCCCGGACGGCCTCGGTCCCGCGCCCGACCACATCGCCCACATCATGGGCCAGTCCATGGAGGCACTCATTCACCACTTCAAGCTGGTGACCGAGGGCTTCCGGGTGCCCGCCGGCCAGGCCTACGTGGCGATCGAGTCGCCCCGCGGCGAGCTCGGCTGCCACGTGGTCAGCGAGGGCGGCACCCGGCCGTTCCGGGTCCACCTGCGGGACCCGTCGTTCAACCATCTGCAGGCGCTGCCGGCGATGGCCGAGGGCGGGCTGGTCGCCGACGTCATTCCGGCCATCGCCAGCATCGACCCGGTGCTCGGAGGGGTGGACAGGTAGATGCTGTCGCTTGACGAACTGCGGTCCAAGCTGGCCGCGGACGCGGCCGAGATCATCGGCCGCTACCCGCGGTCGCGGTCGGCGCTGATGCCGCTGCTGCACCTGGTCCAGGCCGAGGAGGGGTACGTCTCCGGCGAGGGCGTCGCGTTCTGCGCCGAGAAGCTCGGCCTGAGCGAGGCCGAGGTCACCGCGGTCGTGTCCTTCTACACCATGTACAAGCGCCGGCCGGTGGGCGAGTACCACGTCGGCGTCTGCACGAACTCGCTGTGCGCCGTGATGGGCGGCGACGCCATCTTCGCCGACCTGCAGCAGCACCTGGGCGTCGGGAACGACCAGACCACCCCGGACGGCAAGGTCACCCTGGAGCACCTGGAGTGCAACGCGGCCTGCGATTACGCGCCGGTCGTGATGGTGAACTGGGAGTTCTTCGACAACATGACCCCGCGCTCGGCCCGGGATCTGGTGGACGACCTGCGCAGCGGCGGCGAGGTGGCACCGACCCGCGGCGCGCCGCGGCTGTGCACCTGGCGGCAGGCGTCGCGGATCCTGGCCGGCTTCCCCGACGGCCAGGCCGCCGCCGGCCACACCGCAGGCGACCCCAGCCTGGCCGGCCTGCGCAAAGCAAAGGAACAGGGCTGGACTCCAGACTCGCCGGCCAGCAGCAACGGAGGGCAGCAATGACCGCGAAAATGCCGGATGCGAGGGTCGGCCTGCCGGCCCGAGCAGACGGCATGGCGGGGGGCTCCGGGGGGCAGCAGGCCCCCCGGGCAAGCACAGCCCCCCGGTCTGGGGGTCCGGGGGTTATCCCCCGGGCCAGCACTGGGGGTCCGGGGGTTATCCCCCGGGCCAGCACAGGAGGGCAGCGGTGACGACGATACTGACGCCCGCGCTGACCGCGCACTGGGACGAGCCCGACTCGTTCACGCTGGCCGGCTACCGGCGGGACGGCGGCTACCGCGCCCTGCCCAAGGCCCTGGCGATGGAACCGGACGAGGTCATCAGCCTCGTGAAGGAGTCGGTGCTGCGCGGCCGCGGCGGTGCGGGCTTCCCCACCGGTGTGAAGTGGGGATTCATCCCGAAGGGCGACGGCAAGCCGCACTACCTCGTGGTGAACGCCGACGAGTCCGAGCCGGGCGCCTGCAAGGACATCCCCACAATGATGAACAACCCGCAGGCGCTGATCGAGGGCACGGTGATCGCCTCCTACGCGATCCAGGCGAACACGGCGTTCATCTACGTCCGCGGCGAGGTCCTGCACGTGATCCGCAGGCTGCAGCACGCCGTGGCCGAGGCCCGCGAGGCGGGCTTCGTGGGCCGCGACATCCTCGGCTCGGGCTTCGACC
>JASIJN010000160.1 GCA_030050125.1 Streptosporangiaceae bacterium
GGCGCGCTGGATCTCCGCGACCAGTTCGGGGTCGTCGCGCAGGTCCGCGTCGGCCGCGCGGCCGTGCTGCTGCCGCCAGAACTCGACCCCCTCGGGGTCCAGGGTGATCAGGCAGGCGATGAACGGCCGACCGTCGCCGACCACCAGGCACTGGCTGATCAGCGGGCTCGCGCGGAGCCGGTCCTCGAGCACGGCCGGGGCGACGTTCTTGCCCGCCGCCGTGACGATGAGCTCCTTCTTGCGGCCGGTGACCCGGAGGAAGCCCTCCTCGTCCAGGCTGCCGATGTCGCCGCTGTGCAGCCACCCGTCTGAGTCCAGCGCCTCGGCCGTCGCCTCCTTGTTGTGCCAGTAGCCAGGGAAAACGTTCGGGCCTTGGAGCAGGATCTCGCCATCGTCGGCGATCTTGATCGCGCAGCCGGGCAGCGGCAGGCCGACGGTGCCGATCTTGTTGCGGCTGGGCCGGTTCACGGTGCCCGCGGCCGAGGTCTCGGTCAGCCCGTACCCCTCGAGGATCACGATCCCGGCGCCGCGGAAGAAGTGGCCGAGCCGCTCGCCGAGCGGCGCTCCCCCGGAGACCGCGTACCGGACCTGGCCGCCGACCGCCGCCCTGAGCTTGGCGTAGACCAGCCGGTCGAACAGCGCATGACGCAGCCGCAGCGCCGGGCCCGCGGTCGCGGCGCCGGGCTCCTGGGACTGGCTCCAGGCGACCGCGGTGGTCACGGCGGCCTGGAAGATCCGGTTCTTGGCCCCGCTGGCCGACGCCTGCTGCTGCGCGGTGTTGTAGACCTTCTCGAACACCCTCGGTACCGAGAGCAGGAAGGTGGGCCGGAACTCGGGCAGCGCCTTGGCCACCGTCCCCGTGTCCGGCCAGTGGCCGAGGATGGCCCCGGACTCCAGGCAGCCGACCTGGATGATCCGGGCGAACGAGTGGGCCAGCGGCAGGAACAGCAGCGTCGAGCTTCCGGCGATCTCGAAGACCTCGGTCAGCGCGCCCTCGACCGCGTTACGGGCGTCGGACAGCAGGTTGACGTGAGTGATCTCGCAGCCCTTGGGCCGGCCCGTGGTGCCCGATGTGTAAATGATCGTGGCCAGGTCCGCCGCCGTCCGCGCCGCCCGCCGCTGCTCCAGCTGCTCGTCGGTGACGGCGTCGGCGCCGCCCAGGGCCAGGCCGTCCGGGTCGTTGATCACCCAGACGTGGTCCAGGGCGCTGACCGAACGGATCAGGTCCGCGTGCGCGGCGGTCTCGGCGAACGCGGCCCTGGCGCCGGAGTCGCTCAGGATCCACTCGACCTGCTCCGCCGACGAGGTCTCGTAGATGGGCACGGTGATCGCGCCGGCCGCCCAGATCGCGTAGTCGGCCAGCGTCCACTCGTACCGCGTGCGCGACATCAGCGCGACCCGGTCGCCCGGCTCGATGCCCGCCGCGACCAGGCCCTTGGCCAGGGCCGTCACGTCGTCACGGAACTGCCCGGCGGTGACATCCTCCCAGCGGCCCGCCGGGCCGGGCTTGCGCATGACCACGGCGTTCGGGTCCTGGCTGGCACGGGTGAAGACCACGTCGGCGAGACTCGCGGTGGCGGGGACGTCAACCATCGCGGGAATGCTGTACTCGCGCACGATGCCTCCTCAACAATCCGATCTGCGCGGATCTTCATGGAACGTACACCGCGCTGGCGCCTGGCACCCATTTCTGGGCCTGACAAGATTTGCCTAGGGTGTTGGCATGCGGGTGCATGTGGTCAGCGATGTGCACGGCAGGACCGATGCGCTCGGCAAGGCGGCGGTCGGCGCCGACGCCCTGATCTGCCTCGGTGACCTGCTGCTCTTTGTAGACTACGCGGACCACGGGAAAGGGATATTCGCAGACCTGTTCGGGGCCGAGGCGGCCCGGCGGTTCATCGGGCTGCGCACCGCGCAGCGCTTCGACGAGGCCAGGCAGATGTCGGCCCGGCTATGGGCCGGGCTGGACGGGGACCCCGCGGCCCATGTCGAGGCGGCGGCATCACGGCAGTACGAGGAGATGTTCGCGGCGCTGCCGTCCCCGTCCTACCTGACCTACGGCAACGTGGACATACCCCGGATGTGGGGCCCGCATCTGCGGCCCGGCCATCACGTGCTGGACGGCCAGCGGGCCGACATCGGCGGCTGGTCCTTCGGTTTCGTCGGCGGCGGGCTGCGCACCGTGTACCGGACGCCGAACGAGATCGCCGACGAGGCGTTCGCGGCCAAGGTGGCGGCCGTCGGCGCGGTGGACGTGCTCTGCGCGCACATCCCGCCCGACGTTCCCGAGCTGCTGTTCGACACGGTGGCCCGCAGGATGGAGCGCGGCAGCGCCGCCCTGCTCGACGCGATACGGGCCACGCAGCCGCGGTACGCCCTGTTCGGGCACGTGCACCAGCCGCTGGTCAGCCGGATCACGATCGGCCGCACCGAGTGCGTGAACGTGGGCCACTTCCGCGCGACCGGGACGCCCCACGTCCTGGAGTGGTAACCGTCCGCGGCAAGGTACGCTCCGTGCATGGCGGACAGGACCTCGTCGAGCATCGTGATCGGGGTGCCCCGGCGGGACGTCATGGCGGTGATCGCGGACTTCGGCGCGTACCCGCGGTGGGCGACCGGCGTGCGCGCCGCCGAGGTCCTGTCGCAGGAGCCGGAAGGGCGCGCGAGCGCGGTCCGGTTCACGCTGGACGCCGGAGTGATCAAGGATAGCTACGTGCTCGGGTACGACTGGGACGGCGACGTCGGCGTCCGCTGGAGCCTCGCCGAGGCCGGATCGGTGGTCTCCGAGATGAGCGGGGGATACGAGCTGGCCGAGCGCGGTGACGATACCGAGGTGACCTACGAGCTGACCGTGGGCGTTCGCGTGCCGATGATAGGGATGCTCAAGCGCCGGGCAGAGAAGGCGATCATCGAAACCGCGCTCAAGGGGCTCAAGTCTCGAGCCGAAACGATCGGGAGACAGTGATGACCGGGCAGGCAGGCAACAACGGCCAGGATCGCGGCGGTACCGCCGACGGCGAGCGTCGCGGCGTCCCCGGCGGGCAGCGGGACCTGGCCGACGACATCCAGCGCTGGCTGGTCCGGTCCGGGGTTCGCAGCATGCGCCGGGAGCTGACCGGCCAGGTCCGCCGGGCCTTCCAGGGCCAGCGCCCGGCCGAGCCGTCCGACGTGTGGGGCGCCGCGACGACCGAGCC
>JASIJN010000161.1 GCA_030050125.1 Streptosporangiaceae bacterium
CCGCGGCGCGGGCGCCGTCCCGGCCCGGCCGCGGGCCGGGCCGCCACATCGGGGCCCGCGGCCGACCGGTCAATGGACGAGGACGTCACGCAGGTGCCTCCTCAGCTGAAGGAACTCCGGCATCACCCGCATCGCCCCGGTCCTCGGCCTCGGCAGGTCGACCGCGATGCTTTCGACGATCCGGCCGGGGCCCGCGCTCATGACGTGGACCGTGTCGGAGAGATAAACCGCCTCCTCGATGTTGTGCGTGACGAAGAGGACCGAGTTCTGCTGCTCCTGCCAGATCCGCAGCAGCTCCTCGTTGAGGATCTCGCGCTGGAACTCATCCAGCGCGGAGAACGGCTCGTCCATGAGCAGGATCGACGGCTCGATGGCCAGGGCCCGGGCGATCGACACCCGCTGGCGCATGCCGCCGGACAGCTGGGCCGGCCGGAGCCGCTCGCGCCCGTCCAGGCCGACCAGGGCGAGAAGCTCGAGCGAGCGGGCGCGCCGCTGGGCCGGCGGCTGGCCGATGAGCTCGGCCAGCAGCTCCACGTTGTCCTGAACGCAGCGCCACGGGAGCAGCGCCGGATCCTGGAACACGAACCCGAACCGGTGCGCCCGCTGCGCCGCAGCGGGCGAGCCGCCCTCGACCCGCACCGTCCCGCTGGTCGGCTCGAGGATGCCCGCCACCAGCCGGAGCAGGGTCGACTTGCCGCAGCCCGACGGCCCGATCAGGCTCACGAAGCTGCCCCTCGGGACGGTGAGGTTGATGCCGTCGAGAGCCTGGACCGGGGGCCGGGTCGAGTACCGCAGGCACGCGGCCTCGATCTCGACGATCAGCTCGGGGTTGGTTGTCGCTGCGGGCTCCATCGTCAAACCGGGGAGACCTTCGCGGCGAGCTGCAGGATGTCCAGGGTCATGCTGTCGGCCACAGTAAGCGGCTTCTTGAGTGAGTTCGCCGCCTCCGCGGTCTTGATGGCCTGGGTCCAGACGCTCGGCTCGATCCACAGCAGCCCGTTGGCCCTGGTCGCCGCGGACGTGAGCATGGGGATCTGGGCCTGCATCTGCAGCTGCTGCTGGGTGGCGTTCTGGCCGGACGGGTAGTCGTCGAGCGTCGTGGCCACCGCTACCGCGGGATGCGCGATCGAGTACGCCCAGGCCTCCTGCGATGCCCGGACGAACCTGGCCAGCATGTCCGGGCTCGACTGGATCGTGTCGTTGGTGGCGATCAGGTTGTCGCCGTACCCGGGCAGGCCGATGTCGGAGAACGAGTAGCACCTGGTGCCGATGCCCTGCATCTTCAGCGCGATCGGCTCGTTGAACGCGTACGCCGTGTACGCGTCGATCTTGCCGAGCACCAGCGGCGTCGGGTCGTCGCCGACCACCTGCAGGTTGACCTTGTCCACCGGGACCCCGTTGCTCTGCAGGATGCCGATGACCTGCTGACGGGCATCGTCCTGCATGCCGATGGTCTTGCCTTCGAGGTCTTTCACGCTGAAGATGTCCGACTTCGCGAGCACCATCAGGCAGCCCGGGTTGGCCTGGAACGTCGCGCCGAAGCACTTGTAGGGCACGCCCTGGGATATCCCGATCAGCACGTCGCTGGTCTCCGACACGAACCCGATCTGCGCGCCGCCGTTCGCCACGACCGTCCTGGGGTCCGTCGTGGCGCCGGCCGGGATGATGTCGACGTCGAGCCCGTACTTGGCGAAATACCCCTTCTTCGCCGCGATGTAGTAACCCGCGAATTCCGCGTTGTTGATGTAGCTCTCCTGCAGGGAGATATGGATTGTCTTCCCTGATGAGCCCGATGAGCCCGAGCCGGCCGACGACGCGGCCGAACTACAGCCGGCCAGCAGGCCCCCGGCCGACAGGACCCCGAGCGCGGCGCAGGCCTGGCCCGACCTGGTGAGGAAAAACCTTCTGTTGATGGAGCCCTGTGTCATGTTTGATCCTTTTACTCTCGCCAATTGCAGAAGGAACGATCAGCGGTCCGCAGCGTCGCGTTTACTCAAGAACTCTTTCAGCGGGATTTCCTGCCTCTGCTTCTCTTGCTCGCGATAGGCAGAGGTCGCGTTGAGCACCGTCGAGATCAGGTAGTTCTCGTTGACGGCGCCGAGGAACCCCATTCGCTCATAGGTCCGGTTGAGGGCAAGCTTCGTGAGCTTCATCGCGGTGGGCGGTATCTCGGCCAGCCGGGACGCGATCCGGATCGACTCGTCGTCGAGCTCGTCCTCGGCGACGACGGTCGTGACGATGCCGAGCTCGAGGGCGCGCGCGGCGTCGACGCTGTCGCCGCTCATCATGAGCAGCTTGGCCGCCTTCATGCCGGTGACCCACGGGAGCATGGCTGCCCCCGGGCCGCCCGCGTGCCGGATCTCCGGCAGGCCGAACTTCGCGCCGGCGGACGCCACGGTGACGTCGGCCAGCAGCGAAAGCTCCAGCGCCCCGCCCAGGTTGTAGCCGCGGACGGCGGCGACGTAGGGCTTGGCGCTGCGCCAGATGCGCAGGAAGATGTCCCAGTCCTCGGTGAACCGCTCGGCCCAGGTCTCGATCGGCAGCGTGCCCTCCTCGGCCTCGGCCTTGAGGTCGAAGCCGGCCGAGAACGCGCGCCCGGCTCCGGTCAGGAGCACGGCCCGCACCGAGTCGTCGCGCTCGAGTCGCTCGGTGGCCGCGGCCAGGTCGTCGAGCAGCTCGCGGTTGATCGCGTTCAGCACGTGCGGCCGGTTCAGCGTGATCCGGCCGACTCCCTCGGCGGGGAAGTCAATCTCGGCGGCGCTCAACGGTCACGGCCCTTCGTCGCGGAGCAGGCGGCGCAGCCGCTGTATGGACGAGTCGTCCGGGATGTAGATCAGCTCGATGGACTCGGCGGACGACGGCAGCTGCCGGTCGATGACCTGCCGGGCCAGGGTGCCGTAGATGATGCAGTCGGACTGGGCCAGGAGCTGGCCGATGACCTGCTGGTCGGAGGAGTCGCAGGCCCCGGTGATGACCAGCCCCGGGTTGAGGCTGGTCGCGGCGGTGATCATGCCGTCGACGAAGTCGACGGAGCCGGACACGATGCCGACCCTGGTGCCCGCGGGCAAGCTGATGATCCGGTCCCTGGTGTCCTCGCGCAGGGCGCCGAGCAGGGGCATGACCTCGATGCCCCGGCCCGCGAGCAGCGACCGGGCCTGCTGCACGTCGAACATCAGGCTGACCACGCACTGGGCCTTCTGCAGCCTCGGCATCCACCCGGCCAGGTCCGCGCCGATGTCGTCCAGGCCGACGCCGGTCACCTCGACCCCGAGGTCGGCCAGGGCGTGGCGCAGGTGCATCGCCAGCTCCTCGATCCGGCCGCCGGGCTTGCAGACCACGATGATCTCGGGGCGGGCCTGCGATACCCGGAACTCGGCGACCTGCGCCAGGAAGATCTGCAGCACCTGATCGATGCTCAGGCCTTCCTGCACGGCGTTCTCGAGCAGCGCCGTGACCTGGTCGCGGACCCGGGCGTGCGGCCGGCTCCAGGCAGGCTCGGCGCCGGTGACGAAGAACCCGACGCTCTCGTTGGACACCGCCAGCCCCGCGTTCACCAGTTCCTGATAGGCGCGCACGACCGTGGCCGGGCCGACGCCGAGGAACCGGGCCACCCGCCGGATCGAGGGCAGCCGGTGCCCGGGCGGGAGCTTGCCGGTGACGATCAGGTACTCGAGCTGGCTCTTGAGCTGCAAGAACACCGGTACCGGCGACTCACGGCGGACGTGCAGCCCCGGGATGTTCTTATCGGCCGGTGATGTCATGCCGCGTATGGTTACAGGTAGATACAGTTGCTGTCAAGGGCTCCGTAACGGGCATCAGGAGTTCTCCCTCGTCCCAGCCGTCACGATCTTCGCGTCGACCACGGCCACGCCGTCGGGGAGCGCGATCAGCGGGTTGACGTCGAGCGCCGCGACATCATCCAGCGCGGCGACCCTGGAGATCGCGGCCACCGCCGCGGCCAGCCGGCCGATGTCCGCGGCGGGCGCGCCCCGCAGGCCGCGCAGCAGCCGGTAGGCCCGGGTGGACGTGATCAGCCTCAGCGCGGACGCGTCGTCGAGCGGCGCCAGGCCGGCCGCGGTGTCCCGGACGAATTCCAGCAGCACCCCGCCGGCGCCGACCAGGACCACGGGGCCGAACTGCTCGTCCCGCAGGCC
>JASIJN010000162.1 GCA_030050125.1 Streptosporangiaceae bacterium
GGTGGCGAACGTGGCCGACTACGTGGTGGTTAACGTCAGCTCACCGAACACGCCGGGCCTGCGCGACCTGCAGGCCGTCGGCCGGCTCCGGCCGGTGCTTGCGGCGGTGCGCTCGGCGCTCGACGCCGCCGATGCGGGGCGGCGCGTGCCGCTGCTGGTGAAGATCGCGCCGGACCTGGCCTGGGAGGATATCGACGCGATCGCGGACCTGGCGATCGAGCAGGGTCTCGACGGGATCATCGCGACCAACACCACCGTGTCGCGCGAAGGGCTGGTCAGTTCCCCGGTCGAGGTGGCCGCGGCCGGGGCGGGAGGGCTGTCCGGGCCGCCGTTGCGTGTGCGTTCGCTGGAGGTGCTGCGGCGGCTGCGCGCGCGGGCCGGGGACCGCCTGGTGCTGATCGCGGCGGGCGGGATCGAAACCCCCGATGACGCGTGGGAACGGCTGCGGGCCGGGGCCACGCTGGTGCAGGCCTTCACCGGGTTCGTCTACGGCGGCCCGCTGTGGCCGCGCCGGATCCAGGCCGGCCTGGCCCGCCGGGCCCGGGAGGCGGGCTTCACCTGCGTCCAGCAGGCCGTCGGGGCCGACCAGGCTCCCCCCGAGACGTGCGCGTTATGTCCATATGCTGCTCCAGGGCCAGCTTGGACGCCTGGTCGGCCGGGCCGATGAGGTTGCCGGCGGCCACCGACGCGAACCCGCACTGCGGGCTCAGCGCCAGCCGCTCCAGGGAAACGAACCGCGCGGCCTCCTCGACCCGGCGGCGGACCGCGCCGGCGTCCTCCAGGCCCGGCTTCTTCGTGGTCACCAGGCCGAGCACCACCACGCGGTCGTCGGGCACGTGCCGCAGCGGCTCGAAGCCGCCCGAGCGCGCGTCGTCGTACTCGAGCAGGAACCGGCCGAACCGGCCGCGGGCGAAGATCCGGGCCACCGGCTCGTAGCCGCCGGAGGCGTAGAACCGGCTCATGGCGTTGCCGCGGCAGATGTGCAGCCCGAACGTGACCCCGGGGAAGCCGTCGATGATGGCGTTGTCCATCTCGATCCCGGCGTCGATCAGCCGGTCGGGATCGCTGCCGTGCCGCCGGAACAGCTCCCGGTTCTGCGGGTCGGTCAGCGCGCCGTACTGCGGCGAGTCGAACTGGATGTACCGGCAGCCGAGCCGGGCCAGCTCGGACACCTCCCAGCGAAGCAGCTCCACCACGTGCGCGTGGTAGTCATCCCTGGTGGGATACGCGTCCCGGGACAGCCGGTCGTCGTACATGGCCGCGGCCATCTCCGCGCCCGGCAGGGTGATTTTGGCCGGCCGGGCGGCGCGGCTGCGCAGGAACACCCACTCCTCCAGCGGGCCCGGGCTGTGCCGCCGGCTGAGCCGCCGCACCACGACCGGCCGCCGGCCCGGGCTCTCGAGCCGCCGGCCGGCCTCGTCCCGCCACGGCATGGCGATGCCGGTGGTCCGGTCGAACCCCTCGAACGCGTCGGCGAACGGGGACATCCACGAGGCCCGGCGCATCTCGCCGTCGCCGACCACGTCCAGGCCGGCGTCCTGCTGCAGCCCGATGGCGGCCTCGGCCGCGGCGTCCTCGATCCGCTTGAACTCCGCCGGGCCGAGCTCGCCCGCCGCAAGCCCGCGCCTGGCCTCGAGCAGCTCCGGAGGCCGGAGCAGGCTGCCGACGCCCTCGCTGTGCCAGTCGCCCGCCAACGTCACTCCTTCCCCGCGGTCCAGGCCGCGAAGGCCATGCCGACCCCGGTTCCGGCCGGCGACCGGTAGGCCGGGATGTAGTCGACCAGGTGGAAGGCCAGGCCGCCGAGCGCGCCCCCGGCCGTGATCCAGTTGAGGATCTCCGAGGTACCCGAGCGCAGCAGCTCGACCGGGATCCGCTCGAAGGCCCCGGCGTCGCCGGCCTCCAGTCCGGCCAGCACGCGGCGGTCGAGATCCTCGGCCACCACGAAGTGGCTGAGCCCGCCGCTGGCGACGATGACGACCCGCGCGGCCGGGGCCCAGGACTCGATCCCGGCCCGCAGCGCCTGGCCGAGCCGCCAGCACCGGCCGGGCGGCGGCACGTTCGGGGGGTAGTACGTGTTGAGCAGGAGCGGCACGATCGGCACCGCGGGCGCCAGCCGCAGCCGCCGGCGCACGAACGTGAACGCGTGGCCCAGGCTGCGGCCCTCGGGCTGCCGGGACGTCACGGTCAGGTCGAACTCGCGGCTGGTCAGAACCCCGGCCAGGTGCTCGCCGAGATCGGCGGCGACCGGGTAGCGGTCCGGGACGTCGGCGTGCGCGGCCCAGCCGGCCGCCCGGATGTCCGCGGGTATCCGGGCCAGGTGCTCGGCATCGGGCGGCAGGTCCCACAGCGATTCCCCGGTGAACAACCCGATGGCGGGGATGCCGTCCGCGCCGAACAGCTCGTTCTGGTCGTCGCCGATGATCACCACGACGTCGGGGCCGGCCCGGGCCAGCCGCCCGGCCAGCGCCTCCACCGCGGCCTGGGCGCGATCGAACTTGCTCCGCCAGACCGAGGGCTCCAGCTCGCCGGCCAGCGCCGGGTCGGCGCCCGCCAGCAGCTCGTCGTAGCTGAGGTAGCGGCCGTCGGGGCCGAGCAGCCGGGTGTTGCGCCGGTCGCGGGCCCCGTGCTCCTTCCAGAAGTCCGCGGAGGTGCTGAGCTGGGGCGTGTGCGACGACGCCAGCCCGAGCACGACCTCAGCCATGGTCTCCTCCGGTTCCCTGCCGAACCTACGTTCGGGATTATCTCGATTATCTCGTCATAATGGATTAATGGAGACCACGTCCACGGAGGTGATCGCCACTTTCGCGGTCACCGCGCGGGCCCGGGCGCTGCTGCGGGAATGGCGGGAGGATCCGGCCCGCCCGGCCGTATCACGGACGGTGCTCGGGCATACCACCCGGGCGCTTTACGAGCTCGAGCCATTACGGATCGAGGCCATCTGCAGGGCCAGCGAACATCCGCTCGGCGACATCAGCAGGGACGTCGCCATGGCCGTCCAGCCGGTCGTGGACTGGCGCCCGGACTTCGCCTTCACCCACGTCATGCACCTGGCGCTGGAGCGCATCGGCAGCCTGCCCACCTTCCAGGACTTCGCCAGGTTCTGCCGCGACGACCCGGCGGGTTACGCCGCGCTCGGCGGGCCGGCCCGGGAGATCAGGGAACGCGCGGCCCGGCAGGGCTATCCGCCCGGCCAGGCGTCGCAGGCCGTCAGGTGGCGGATCGGCGTGGCCTACTATTCGTTCGCCCGCGAGATCTACACGATCGCGGTGCTGCGCGCGGCCGGGCTCGACGTGCGGGCCCATCCCCTGGCCGACGCCCTGTTCCGGGTCGACGCCTGGGCGGGCCGCACCGTGCTCAGCCTCTACATCCGCAACCCCAGGTTCCGAGACGGCGCCCGCGGCCGCAAGCTCCGGACCAGGGACATCCTCGCGGGCGCCAGGCCCGCGTTCCGGTACCAGGAGCTGCGCCTGGCCACCAGGCACGAGTTCGGCTGCGTGCACCTGCCCGGGCCGGACCAGATCCGTGCGGTCGCGCGGCAGATCGAGGCCGCCGGGTGACGGCGTGATCCTCCGGCCGCGCGGGATCAGTTCCCCGCCGGGGCATCCTCGCTGGCGGCGGCCTCCTTCCTGCGGGCGGCGTCCTCCTCCATCGCGGCGATCAGGCTCTTGGGCCGCATGTCGGTCCAGTTCTCCTCGATGAAGTCGAGGCACTCCTGCCGGCCCGCCTCGCCGAACTTGACCTCCCAGCCCTCGGGAACGTCGGCGAAGACCGGCCAGAGCGAGTGCTGCCCCTCGTCGTTGACCAGGACGAGGTAGCTGGCATCGGGATCTTCAAACGGGTTCGTCATTGCCTGCTCCTATGATCTCGGGGGCGACGAGGCGCCATTCGGGCAGTTCGGAAAGCTTGATCTCTACTCCGGCGGCCCAGAGCCGGCCGACGGCGTCCAGGAACACCTCCGTTTCAGTGTGACTGTCGAACGGGCCGGGCAGCGTGTGCAGGATGACCCCGGCCTGCCCGGGCCCGGCCGGCCCGCCCGGGGGCCGGCTCTGCGCGGCGAGCTGGCCGAGGGCGCGCCCGGGGCCGAGTTCGACCAGGACCGGACCGGGCAGCCG
>JASIJN010000163.1 GCA_030050125.1 Streptosporangiaceae bacterium
CCGACCAGGCCGGCGCGCTGCTGACGGCGGTCCCGGCGCTGCACCGCCTGAGCGAGCTCGAGAGCGATCAGCGCGCCGCGGCGGCGCCGCACTCCGGGCGGAACCCAGGTGAGCCCGGGCCGGGGCGTAACATCCCGGGGTCGCCTGCCGGCTAGCGGGGCCTGACCGGGACCACGCCCGGGCCGCGCAGGCGCGCCACCGTGGCCCGCAGTTCGGCCACCTGGCGGGTGAGGTCGGCGATGCGGCGCGCGTCGTCGTCCGCGGCACGTCCCTCGGCGATCTCCCGGATCTTGCGGACCTCGCGGTACAGCGGCTCGAGGCCGCTGGGTCCGGCGTCCGGGCCGGCCGGGGACGACGCCGCGTCGCGCAGCGGCAAGCCGCAGTACGGGCAGCAGCTTGTCTCGCTCATGGCAACCCCGCACGTTACGCGCGGTCCGGCGGGCGGACCATGGGCCGAGGCCCAAACCGCGGGCGCTCAATCTGGGTCATCCCACAAGCAGTCAGAACGATCACGGAGCCGGCGTCAGCCGGCGAACGTGGAGACCAGCAGGAAGACGTTGAGGATGATGATCACCGAGGCGATGCCGCTCGCCGCGACCGTGGTGACCCGGCGGTTGACCAGCGAGCCCATGACGTCCCCGCGGCGGGTCAGCAGCACCAGCGGCACCAGGGCGAACGGTATGCCGAACGACAGCACCACCTGGGAGATCACCAGGCACGAGACGGCGGGCAGGCCGAGCGCCAGCACCAGCAGCGCGGGCAGCATGGTCAGGCCGCGGCGCGCGAACAGCGGGATCCGGCGCCGGACGAAACCCTGCATCACCACCTGGCCCGCGTAGGTGCCGACGCTCGACGACGACAGCCCCGAGGCGAGCAGCGCGACCGCGAACGACAGCGCGGCGCCCCCGCCGACCAGCCGGCCCAGCCCGGCGTGCGCGGCCTCGATCGAGTCGGCCGACGAGCCGCCGGTGTGGTGGAACACCGAGGCGGCCACGAACAGCATCGCGAGGTTGATCAGGCCGGCCGCGCCGAGCGCGACGATCACATCCAGCCGCTGGAACCTCAGCAGCTCGTGCCGCTCGGCGTCGTCCCGGCAGCTCACCCGGGACTTGGTCAGCGCGGAGTGCAGGTAGATCACGTGCGGCATGACCGTGGCCCCGATGATCCCGGAGATCAGCAGCAGCTGGTCGCTGGCCAGGCCGGGCACCAGCCCGGCGGCGATACCGCTCGCGCTGGCCCCGACGCCGGCCAGGTCGTAGGCGAAGCCGAGGAAGACCACGCCGAGCAGGCCGGCGATGGCCAGCTCGAACCGGCGGTAACCGCGCTGCTGCAGGGCCAGTATCCCGAACGCGACGACCGCGGTGATCAGGCCCGCCGGGAACAACGGGACCGCGAACAGCAGGTTGAGGCCGATCGCGGCCCCGACGAACTCGGCGAGGTCGGTGGCCATGGCGATGAGCTCGGCCTGGGCCCACAGCCCGCGCGAGGCGGCCCGGCCGAAGTGCTCGCGGCACAGCTCGGGCAGGTCGCGCCCGGTGGCCACGCCGATCTTGGCCGACAGGTACTGCACCAGCATGGCCATGAGGTTGGCCACCAGGACGGCCCAGGCCAGGGCATAGCCGAACCTGGCCCCGGCGACGAAGTTGGTGGCGAAGTTGCCCGGGTCGACGTAGGCGACCGCGGCCACGAAGGCCGGGCCGAGCAGGGCGACGATGCCGCGGGCGCGGCCGCGCGAGCGCAGCAGCCGCAGGCCGCTCGGCGGGGCGATCGGCGGGGGCTGCTGGTCAAGCCCGGTGAGCGGGGCTTGCTCCGCGGTCGCCGCCATCGGCCTTAGCCGACCGACGGACCAAGACCGAGCGACTGTGGCGTGCTGGCGTCGGGCGAGGGCTGATGCAGCCCCTCATCGAGAGAACCGTACTCGGTCATCAGCGCGGGGCTGCCGCCCCAGGGCGTCTGTTCCTCCGCGACCAGGGTGTTCGTGGTCAGCAGCAGCCCGGCCACCGAGGCGCCGTTCTGCAGCGCCGACCGGGTGACCCGCAGCGGATCGATGATGCCCATGTCGAGCATGTTGCCGTACCGCCCCTGCAGGGCGTCGAAGCCCTCGTCGCGCCCGAGCCGGCCGGTCTGGGCCAGCACCTCCTGGCCGGAGTAGCCGGCGTTGGCGGCGATCAGGCTGGCCGGCTGGCTCAGCGCCCGGCGCACGACGTCCACGCCGATCGCGTAGTCGTCCTTGACCTGCAGGTCGTCCAGGCTGGCCTCGGCGTGCAGCAGCGCCGCCCCGCCGCCTGCCACGATGCCCTCGGCCATCGCGGCCCGGGTCGCCGAGAGCGCGTCCTCGACCCGGTGCTGCAGCTCCTTCAGCTCGGCGTTGGTCGGGGCCCCGACCCTGATCACGGCGACCTTGCCGGACAGCGCCCCGATCCGCTCGGTGAGCACGTCCTCGTCCACCCCGAACGTGGCCCGGGCCAGCTCGGCGCGCAGCTGCGCGACCCGGAAGTCGACGTCCTCGCGGGAGCCGCTGCCGCCGATGATCGCGGTCCGGTCGGCGGTGACCCGGACCTGCGAGGCCCGGCCGAGCTGGTCCACGACCATGGTCTCCAGGGTGAACCCCGAGTGCCTGCTGTACACCGAGCCCCCGGTGATCGCGGCGATGTCCTCCAGCTTGTGCAGCCGGCGGTCGCCGAAGCCGGGTGCCTTCACCGCCACGCACTGGAACACCCCGCTGACGTGGTTGTGCACCAGCATGCTCAGCGCCGTGCCCTCGGCCGTCTCGGCGACGATGACCAGCGGGCGCGGCGCCCGCATGATCTTGTCGAGCAGCGGCATCAGCTGCTGGACCTTGGTGATCTTCTCGCTGCACAGCAGGATGTACGGCTC
>JASIJN010000164.1 GCA_030050125.1 Streptosporangiaceae bacterium
GCCCTGGCCGATGCCGAGGCGGCGGCCGCGGACGTCACCGGCCTGGTCCGGCGCGGCGTGCGCCGGACCGCCGCGATCGACCTGCCGCCCGAGGCGGAGCAGATCCGCGCCGGGGTCAGGCCGCAGATCGAGCGGCTGCGCGACCTCGACGACGACGCGCGCCGCCAGGCGCTGATCGAGTCCGGGTTCCTGATGCCGCACTGGCCCAGGCCGTGGGGCCGGGACGCGGACGCGGTCGAGCAACTGGTCATCGAGCAGGAGTTCGCCGCGGCCCGGCTGAAGCGGCCGTCGTACGGGATCACCGGCTGGGTGATCCTCACGCTGATCCAGTACGGCACGCCGGAGCAGGTCGAGCGGTGGGTGCCGCCCGCGCTGAACCAGGAGCTGATCTGGTGCCAGCTGTTCAGCGAGCCGGGGGCCGGCTCCGACGCGGCGGGCATCAGGACCAGGGCCACCAGGGTGAGGGGGGACGGGGAGACGGGCGGGGGCTGGCTGGTCAACGGGCAGAAGGTGTGGACCAGCGGCGCGCACCAGGCCCGCTACGGTTTCGCCACCGTGCGCACCAACCCGGACGCCCGCAAGCACGACGGCATCACCACCATGGTCATCGACATGAAGGCCAAGGGCGTCTCGGTCCGGCCGCTGCGGATGCCGACCGGCAACTCGGAGTTCAACGAGGTCTTCTTCGACGACGTGTTCGTCCCCGACGACGACGTTGTCGGGCCGGTCGACGGCGGCTGGACCGTGGCCCGGGCCACCCTGGGCAACGAGAGCGTGAGCATCGGCGGCGGCGGGGGCAGCACGTTCTCGCTGCCGCCGGACGCGCTCATCGCGCCGCTCGACGCGTACCCGGAGCGGCTGGCCGGCGGCGAGGTGCGGGTCGGCCGCCACCTGGCCTCGGTTCAGGCCATGACCGGGCTGAACCTGCGCGCCGCGTACCGCGCGGTGAGCGGCGGTGGCCCCGGCCCGGAGGGGAACATCACCAAGCTGCTGCTCTCGGAGAACGGGCACGAGGCCGCCGCCATGCTGGCCGCGCTGGCCGGGCCGGACCTGGCGTTCCTGGACGGCCCGAGCGCCATGGCCGGGATGCTGGTCCTGCTGAACCGCTCGATGTCGATCGCCGGGGGCACCTCGGAGATCAAGCGCAACCAGATCGCCGAACGGATCCTCGGCCTGCCCCGGGACCCGTTGATCCGGTAGCCAGTCCGGCCCTCCGGGCCTGGCGGCCGCGAGACGGCGCGTTCAGGTCAGTGAGGATCCGGGCGGGGAACCTGGCACAGGATCTCGCCGTGCGGGATGAGGAACCATCCGTCCTCGCTGGCCGCCCAGCGCAGCCAGGCGGCGGCCAGCCGGTTCAGGTCGGACCGGGTGGCCAGCCCGTGCTCGACGGCGCGCTCGCCGAACGGCGACTCGGTCAGCCGCTCGGCCCACAGCCCGCCCCACCAGGACCGCTCGGCGGGGCTGGTGTAGCACCAGCAGCTTCCCGACGCCTCGACCTCGGTGAAGCCGGCCGACCGGGCCCAGGCGAGCAGGCGCCGGCCGGCATCAGGCTCGCCGCCCATGGCCCTGGCCACGCGGCGGTACAGGTCCCGCCACTGGTCAAGCTCCGGGTCCCCGGGGAACCAGAACATCCCGCCGTAGTCGCTGTCGCGGGCGGCGACCAGGCCCCCGGCCCGGCACGCCCGCCGCATCTCGGCCAGGGCCCCGACCGGGTCGGACAGGTGCTGCAACACCTGGTGGGCGTGCACCACGTCGAACGCGCCGTCGGCGAAGGCCAGCCGGTACACGTCGCCGGCCTCGAAGCTGACGTTGCGCCGGCCCTGGCGGCTGGCCTCCTGCCGGGCCGCGGCCAGCACGTCGCCGGCCCGGTCGATGCCCACCACCCGGCCCCCGGGCACCCTGGCCGCCAGGCCGGCGGTGATCGTGCCAGGCCCGCAGCCGACGTCCAGCACGCGTGCCGTGGCCGAAAGCCGCGCCAGCAGGTAGCCGGCCGAGTTCTCGGCCGTGCGCCAGCGATGGGACCGGAGCACGCTGTCGTGGTGACCGTGCAGGTAGACGTCTGCGGCAGGGGGCATCGCCCCATCATCCCGCGTCGCCGCCGGCGGCCAGCCCCTCGCCCGGGATCGCGACGGGTGAGAGTATGGGCGGCCTGATCGTGCCGACGATGTCGACGTGAGGAGTCACCATGGACCTCGGCCTGACCGGCAGCCGGGCGCTGATCACCGGGGGAAGCCGGGGCATCGGCTTCGCGATCGCGGACGCGCTGGCCGCCGAGGGTGCCTCCGTCGGGATCATTGCACGCGACGCCTCGGGGCTGGCCGAGGCGGCCGGAAGGCTCGCGGCCCGGGGCACGCCGGTCGCCGCCGCGGCGGCCGACGTCACCGACACCGCCGCCCTGGCCGGCGCCGTCGACGACATAGCGGCCGAACTGGGCGGACTGGATCACCTGGTGGCCAACGCCGGCGGCACGGTCGGCGAGGGCGACATCACCAACTCCGAGCCCGGCGACTTCACCGCGACGTTCGCGCTCAACGCGGGGCATGCCGCCGAGCTCATCCGGGCCGGCCTGGGCCACCTGCGGGAGGCGGGCGGCGGCTCGGTCGTGATCATCTCCTCGGTCACCGGCATGCGCCCGGCGCCGCGCACCGCCTACGCCGCCGCCAAGGCCGCCGAGATCCATCTCGCGGCGACCGCCGCGCAGGAACTGGCGGCCTACAACATCCGGGTGAACGCCGTGAGCCCCGGCTCCATCCTGTTCCCTGGCGGCTCCTGGGAGACCTACGCCACCAGGAACCCCGAGGTCTTCGCCAGGTTTGTGCAGGCCGAGTTCCCGTTCGGCCGCCTGGGCCGCCTCGAGGAGGTCGCCGACGTCGTCACGTTCTTGCTGTCGGCGCGGGCATCCTGGGTCACCGGCGCGAACATCGCCGTCGACGGAGGCCAGATCTACCCGAACTCCCGCCGCTTCGGCTGACGCGCGTCATGACGAGGAGCCTGGCGCGACCGTCCGGGCGAGGATCCCGAGGGTTGCCCGCAGCGCGCCCTCCGACAGCACCGGGAAGATCCCGGCCTCCTTCCAGGCCGGGTCGATCGATGACCAGTCGTAGTACGAGGTGACCAGGGTTCCGTCCGCCGTGGGCTCCAGGGTGTAGCCGTACACGTGGCCGATCTGCGGGCGGATCTGGCCGACGATGGTCCAGGCGATCTCCCGGTCGGGCACGAACCTGGTGATGGTCACGGTCACGTCGTAGCGGCCCAGCTCCGGGTAGTCGTTCAGCGCCTCACGGTCCATGTGCACCACGAAGCTGTCGCCCTCCGCGGTCACCGGCTCGCCCTCGGCGGACATCAACATCCCGGAACTGTCGATGGACACGTGGCCCCGCGGGTCGCACAGCACCCGGAAGATCTGCGAGGCGTCCGCGCCGATCGTGCGCTGCACCTCGATTCGTTCGGCTGTCACGGGCACATCCTCCCATCGGTCCGGCAAAGCGCAGACACCCCAAATTTCCTGTTGCGGGCGTACGATCACGCCATGAATCCACTGTCGGGTGTGCTGGGCGAGGCATGGCAGATGTACCGGCGGTTCGCCGCGCACCTGCTGACCATCGCTTTAATCATCTACGTGGCCGCCGCGATCATCGCGGGGCTCCTAGGACTGGCCGGGATCATCGGCACGTTCCTGGCCGAGATCGTGCAACTGTTCGCTGCCTTCCTGCTGCAGGCCACCCTGGTCAAGGCGGTGCAGGATATCCGCGACGGTCGCACCGACCTGTCGATCGGCGCGACCATGTCGTCCGCCGTACCGTACATCTGGTCCGTAGCCGGGGCGTCGATCCTGGCCGGCATCGCGATCTCCATCGGCCTCATCCTGATCATCGTCCCCGGGCTGTGGCTGATCACGATCTGGGCGGTGATCATCCCCGTCATCGTCATCGAGCGGGTCAGGGCGCTGGACTCTTTCGGCCGCAGCAGGCAGCTGGTCCGGGGTCATGGCTGGCAGGTGTTCGGCACGCTGGTGCTGGTGTTCATCATCCTGATCGTGGTGGACATCGTGCTCGGGATCATCTTCTCGGCGCTGCCGCTGCTGTGGCGCACCGGCCTGAGCACGGTCGTGTCCGGAACGCTCATCTCCCCCTTCATCGCCCTGGTCGTCACCCTGATCTACTACCGGCTGTCCTCCGCGGGCCCGAACTGGCCGGGCGCGGCTGC
>JASIJN010000017.1 GCA_030050125.1 Streptosporangiaceae bacterium
CGGCCCACCCGACGTGCTGGCGGGCCGGGAGGCCCGCCAGCCAGGCCACCGCGCGGCCGTCTAGGGTGGGCCACATGGTCACGCCCGGCCGGGCGGCCGGCCACGGGCCCAGCACCTTCTCCGCGCGGCCCGCGGGCTCCCGCACGGCCGGCGAGCCGACGCTGCCGGTCCGTTCAGGCCCGTGAGCGTGAGGTAAACGGACGCTAAGAAAGCGTCAGTTGGCGTTCGGCGCCTGCCGACCCGGCCTAGCGTCCAGCCATAGCCGTCCGATCCGCACGCTGGAGCGCGTATGACCGTCACCGAAGGCCTTCTGCTCGGCCTCTCGGTCGCCGTGTTCGTCTATCTCGGCATCGCGATGTTCAAGCCAGAGTGGTTCTAGCTCGCGGGGACCGGCATGGAGGACGTCCTGCTGATCGCCGTCATCGTGGCGTTCTTCGTCGCGGCTGCCCTGCTGGTCAGGGCCCTGGATGGCATGATCACGCGCTCGGGTGACGAGGCCGGCCCGCAGGATGAGGCGGGAGCGCCAGAGCGCGAGCCGGAGCCGGGCCGGTCGGCGAGGGACTCAGCATGAGCGAGCCAGAGCGGCGGCGCACGATCACCGCGCCGCCCCCGGAGACCCGGCCGCCGAAGGTCCGCAGACGGCCGGGCCGCGCGATGATGGAGCCGTCGATCATGCGCCGCGCCGTGCGCGAGGCGTTCGTGAAGCTCGACCCCCGGAAGATGATTCGCATCCCGATCATGTTCGTGGTCGAGATCGGCACCGTCGTCACCGCCGTGCAGTTCATCGCCCATCCCACCCTGTTCGTCGGGCTGATCACGGTGTGGTTGCTGGCCACCGTGCTGTTCGCCAACTTCGCCGAGGCGGTCGCCGAGGGGCGGGGCAAGGCCCAGGCGGACACGCTGCGCAAGAGCCGCCGGGAGACCACCGCGCAGCGGGTGCGGTCCGACGGCACGACCGAGGAGATCCCGTCGTCCGGGCTGCACGCCGGCGACCTGTGCGTGGTGACGGCCGGTCAGGTGATTCCCGGCGACGGCGACGTGGTGGAGGGGATGGCCGTCGTCGACGAGTCCGCGGTCACCGGCGAGTCCGCCCCGGTCATCCGGGAATCGGGCGGCGACCGCTCCGCGGTCACCGGCGGCACCGTGGTGCTGTCCGACCGGATCATGGTCCGGATCACGTCGAACCCCGGGGAGACCTTCCTGGACCGCATGATCGCGCTGGTCGAGGGGGCGAGCCGGCAGAAGACGCCCAACGAGGTCGCGCTCGACATCCTCATCGCCGGGCTGACGCTGATCCTCCTGGTCGCCGTCGTCACGCTGCAGCCGCTGTCGGTCTACTCCAGGGCGATCCAGCCCGCCGCCGTGCTCGTGGCGCTGTTCGTCTGCCTGGCCCCGACCACGATCGGCGGCCTGCTGTCGGCCATCGGCATCGCCGGGATGGACCGGATGGTGCAGCGAAACGTGCTGGCCATGTCGGGGCGGGCGGTCGAGGCGGCCGGAGACTGCTCGACGCTGCTGCTGGACAAGACCGGCACGATCACCTACGGCAACCGGATGGCCGCCGAGTTCATCCCCGTCGCCGGGGTGGCCGAGGCGGACCTGGCCGACGCCGTCATGATGTCCAGCCTGGCCGACGAGACGCCGGAGGGCCGGTCCATCGTCGAACTGGCGGGGAGCCGGTACCAGATCCCCCGTCCCCGCCTCGAGGGCGCCGAGATGGTCCCGTTCTCGGCCCAGACCCGGATGAGCGGCGTCGACCTGGCCGGGCAGCCCGGCCAGGAGCGTCAGATCAGGAAGGGCGCCGCCGACTCGGTGCGGCGGTGGGTCACCGGCCTCGGCGGCACGATCCCCGCCGACCTCGGCCCGATCGTGGAGCGGATCGCGCAGGGCGGCGGCACGCCGCTGGTGGTGGCGGAGGGGCCGCGGGTGCTCGGCGTGATCCACCTCAAGGACACCGTCAAGCAGGGCATGGCCCAGCGATTCAAGGACCTGCGCGACATGGGCATCCGGACCGTGATGATCACCGGGGACAACCCGCTCACGGCGGCCGCCATCGCCCGGGAGGCCGGGGTCGACGACTTCCTGGCCGAGGCCACGCCCGAGCAGAAGGTGGCGCTGATCCGCCGCGAGCAGCGCGGCGGCCACATGGTCGCGATGACAGGCGACGGCACCAACGACGCGCCGGCCCTGGCCCAGGCCGACGTCGGCGTGGCGATGAACACCGGCACCCAGGCCGCCAAGGAGGCGGCCAACATGGTCGACCTCGACTCCAACCCGACCAAGCTCATCGAGGTCGTCGAGGTGGCCAAGCAGTTGCTGATCACTCGCGGCTCGCTGACCACGTTCTCGATAGCGAACGACGTGGCCAAGTACTTCGCGATCATCCCCGCGATGTTCGACGTGGTGTATCCCAGGCTCAGCGTGCTGAACCTGATGCGGCTGGGCAACCCGCACACGGCGATCCTGTCCGCGGTGATCTACAACGCGCTCATCATCCCGGCGCTGATCCCCCTGGCGCTTCGCGGGGTGAAGTTCCGGCCGCTGGACGGGGCCGCCATCCTGCGCCGCAACGGTTTCATCTACGGCGCGGGCGGGATCATCGCCCCGTTCGTGTTCATCAAGCTCATCGACCTCGTCCTGACCGCGATCGGACTCCACTGAGATGCGCCGCCACCTGCCCGCCAGCGTCGTCATGCTCGTGCTCGTGACGATCGTGCTGGGCTTCGGGTACCCGTACCTGGTCACCGGCTTGTCCGCGCTCCTGTTCCCGCACCAGGCGGACGGCTCGCTCGTCTACCGGGACGGCAAGCTGGTCGGGTCGTCGCTGCTCGGCCAGGAATTCACCAGCGCCAGGGGAAGCCCGCTACCCGGGTACTTCCAGCCGCGCCCTTCGCGGGCAGGAACCGGGTATGACGGCGCGGACAGCGGGGCCTCCAATCTCGGCCCGTCGAACCCGCTGCTCGTCGGGTTCGTGCCGGGGGTCAACACGGTGGGGCTGAACGGCAAGCCGTCGCGG
>JASIJN010000165.1 GCA_030050125.1 Streptosporangiaceae bacterium
CGGGGGCGCTGCGCTGCCGCAGGGACGCGGTGGTCGAGCCGCGCCAGGTGCTGCCCGCGCTCCGCGAGCACCTGCTGGCCGGCGCCGGATACATCTGGCGGCCCGGCCGGGAGGCCATCGAGATCGCGCCGCACGCGGTCCGGGACCACACCGGCGAGTGGCACCGGGGCGATCTCGTCGTGGTCTGCACCGGCGCCGCGCACACCGGCCTGGCCGGCCCTCATCTGGCCGGGTATGACCAGCCGCCGGTCCGCCGGGTCCGGCTGCAGATGATGCAGACCGGCCCGTTCCCCGGCCGCCTCACCACCTCCCTGGCCGACGGTGACTCGCTGCGCTACTACCCGGCTTTCGACCTGCCGGGCCGCGGCGGGCTGCCCCCGCAGCCGCCGGTCGCCGCGGCGAACGCGGCCCAGCTGCTGCTGGTGCAGCGGCTCGACGGCAGCCTCACCATCGGCGACACGCACGAGTACGCCGAGCCGTTCGGGTTCGACGTGCACGAGGACGCCTACGACCACCTGCGCGGCCAGGCCGAGCGGCTGCTCGGCACGCCGCTGCCCCGGGCCGAGCGGCGCTGGGCCGGCGTCTACAGCCAGGCGACCGGCCCCGAGCTGTACCACCGGTCGGAGCTCGCCCCGGGCGTGATCCTGGTCACCGGGCCGGGCGGCCGGGGCATGACCTGTTCCCCCGCCATCGCCGAGGAGACGTTCGCGTGACATCGATCCCCGTGCCCCAGATCACCGTGGCCTGCCTGGACATGGCCGGCACCACGGTCGCCGACGACGGCAGCGTGATCGCCGCGTTCTGCGCCGCGGTCGAGCAGTTCGGCCTGCCCCGGGGCACGCCAGGCTACGACCAGGCGCTGGCCTACGTGCACCGGACCATGGGCCAGTCCAAGATCGAGGTGTTCCGGCACATTCTCGGCGCCGAGGAGGTCGCGCGGCGGGCCAACGGTGCGTTCGAAGAGCACTACGCGGCGTCGGTGCGGGCCGGGGCGGTGGAGGCGCTGCCGGGCGCCGAATCGACCTTCGCGGCGCTGCGGGCGGCCGGGATCAGGGTCTGCCTGTCCACCGGCTTCTCCCCGGCCACCAGGGACGCCCTGCTCGACGCGCTGGGGTGGCGCGCCCTGGTCGACCTGGTGCTCTCGCCCGCCGACGTCGGCCGCGGCCGACCATGGCCCGACCTGCCGCTCACCGCGCTGCTGCGGCTGGGCGGGGGAGCGGTCAGCGAGCTGGCCGTGGCCGGGGACACGCCCAGCGACGTGGAGTCCGGGCTGCGGGCCGGAGCCGGGCTGGTGGCCGGCGTTCTGACCGGCTCGGCCAGCCGGGACGAGCTCGAGCGGGCCAAGGCGCCGGTGATCCTGGACACGATCGCCGGCCTGCCGCCCCTGCTCGGCATCGGCTAGAGCCCGGCGGGCCGCTGCCAGTCGACCGGGAGCAGGACGTTCCGGTCGGCCGCGGTCCCGGCGCCCGCGCCGCCGTCGGCGGTGATCAGCTCGCGGAGCTGCCAGTCGTTCGCCGCGAGCTCGCGTGCGAGCGCGGCGAGGTCGGCCGGGCTGCCGGTGCCGCGGTGGGCGGCCGGGGCCGCGCTGTCGATCACGGTGCAGGCCAGCACCAGCCCGCCGTCGGTCTCGAGCAGCTCGATGATCCGGGCCTGCTGCGGCCAGTCGATGTGCGACGCGGTGGTCACCTGCCAGAACCCTCCGGGCGCGCCCTTCTCCCGGACCGCGCTGACCGCGTGCACGTGGGTGTGCCCGTTCACCCAGGCGATCACGCACGGGTGAGCGAGCAGCAGGTCGCGCAGCTCGGCCGCGAGCACCCGGCGGTCGGCGCCGGGCGGGCGCGCGTCGTTGACCAGCGTCTCCAGCGGGTGGTGGCTGAACAGCAGCACGGGCCGGCCGGCGCACCCGGCGAGCTCGGCGGCCAGCCAGCCGAACTGCGTGGCGTCGACCGAGCCCTGCCAGCCGCCGTGCGGGTTCACCGTGTCCAGCACCAGGCACCGCACCACGCCGTGATCGAAACCGTAGTAGGCGGTGCCCTCATCGAGGTTGCGGCGAGTGTAGCCGTGCCCGGCCGGCCGCCCGGTAGAGGCGAAGTGCTCGCGCACGTGCCAGGCGCGGGTCACCGGCATGCGGCCCGGGTCCGGGGTTACCGCGATCCGGGTGCCCTCGGCCAGCTCGACCAGCGCCTCGGCCTGCGCGATCTCGAACCGGCGCAGTGCATCGCCCGAGTCGATGCCGTCGGGAGGGGTCACGATCTTCACCCCGCCCGACATAAGGTCGGCCAGCCAGCCCTCGGCGGGCACGGTGCCCTGCAGCATGTTGTCGTGATTGCCGTGCACGGCGTACCAGGGCAGGCCCAGGCCGGTCGCGCGGAACGGCCGCCGGGCCGCGGTCAGCACCCCGGGCACCTCGGGCAGCCCGTACCGGCTCCGCGGCAGGTCCGGCTCGCCGCCCTCGGGATGCCAGTACCGCTCGTCCTCCACCTCGCGGCCGGCCACCCCCTCGTACCGCCGCGGGTCGCCCGAGTCCGGCAGCACCCGGCGGCCGTCGAGCAGGTCGATGTAGGCGCGCAGCTCGTTGCGCTGGCAGTTGTCGGTCGCGTCGCCGGTGACCACCGCGAGGTCGATCGGTGCCCCTGACACGGGCCCCGACCCGGTGTGGCGCACCGCACGCACCATGGCCTCGGCCACCTGGTAGGTGAACAGCTCCTGGGCGCGGTAGGTGCCGATGATGCCGACGGCGGCGCGCACCGGCGAGTCCGGGTCGCTGTAGCGGTCGAGCAACTCGGCCCGGCCGGGGGACTGGTGATCCATCACATGCGTGTCAGACAGCTGGGCGACCACCAGCAGCGGCCGGGCCGACCGATGCCAGGCGGCCCGCAGCGAGCCGCCGTACAGTTCGTCCCGGACGGCGTGCCGCTCACCGTCGTCCGGCACCAGCCGCCGGTACCCGCCGGCGCCCGGCTCGCCGGGAACCAGCCGGCGGCGCCCGGTGGTCACGTGTTCGAGGTCATTCGGGTTCTCCCCTGTTCTGCCTGAAATCCTGACGCGCGACGGTGAACAGGGCAACCTGGGACCGGCCGCGCCGCGTCCGCTCCGGCGCCCTTGAGCTGCTCTACAGTCGCCTGGCGCTACAGGCGCCAGCGGGCCGCGGTGAGCGCGGCGACCGCTGCCGGGCTGCCGTCCAGCCGCACCCGCGCCGCCGAGGTCCGGCCGAGCGCCCACATCGTCAGCTCGGCCGGGCTCCCGGTCACGGTGACGACCGGGGTGCGGGCCCTGGCGGTGATCCGGACCCTGGCCCCCGGGGCGGTGCCCGGCTCGCCGGGCTCGGGCCGGTCGTCCCGGGCCAGCTCGACGCCGACCGGCGCCTTGCGGAGCACGAACTTGGCCATCCCCAGCCGCCGCCAGAGCGCCTCGGCCAGCCCCTGGTCGAGCCTGCGCGGCTCCCAGCCCGGCTGGGCCCGGCGCACGTCCTCGTGGTGCACGAAGTACTCCACCAGGTTGATCCGCTCGTCGGCGCCGGGCAGCCCGAAGAACGACAGCCGGGGCGGGCCGGTCCTGATCGTCTCCACCAGGTTCTGGTACGACACCCGGTCGGCGAGCCGCTGCTGGAGGCGCCGGGTGCGCGCGGCCAGCGGACCGCCGAGCAGGCCAAGCCCGGCATCGGGCCGATGCTCGCGCAGCACCAGGTGGGCGGCGAGGTCGAGGGTGTCCCATCCCGCGCACAGGGTTGGCTCCCGGGGGCCCACCTGGTCGAGCAGGGCGCATAGGGCAAGGCGCTCATCCCGGGCATACCTCATCGTGCGATGGTAAGCCACCGGCACGGGGCTGGGAATGGCGGCGAAGGCCGGCGCCGCGCGCGGGAGGCGACGGGCGAACGTCGCGAGCGGGCCGGCACCTATGCTGGCCTGGACGGGCCACGGGGCCCGGCCGGCGTTCGTGTCAGGCAACGGGAGGAGCCGCCGATGACCGCGGGTACCCCCGCGCGGCCGGCGAGCAGCCAGCCGCGGCGAG
>JASIJN010000166.1 GCA_030050125.1 Streptosporangiaceae bacterium
TGTAGGCGATCTCGCCGGCCGCGCCGTGCGCCCCGCGGTGCAGCCGGCCGTCCAGGACCAGGCCCAGGCCGATCCCGGTCCCGACCCACACGAACGCGAAGCTCGCGAACTCCCGGCCGTGGCCGTGCGCCCGCTCGGCCAGCGCCGCGGCGTCGACGTCGTTCTCGACGACCAGGTCCTCCCCGAACTCCTCTCGCAGGCTGGTCAGGGCGGCGGGGCGGCTCAGGCCGGCCAGGCCGCCGGTCAGCGCCATGGCCTTGCGCCGCGGGTCGTAGACGCCGGGACTCCCGATCACGGTCTGGGTCACCGAGCTCCTGGCCACCCCCGCCTCGGCGCACAGCGTGTCCGCCAGGCCGACCAGGTCGGTCAGCCGGCCGCGCACGCTGGCGGCCCTGGTCCGGGCCGAGTGCTGCGCGCGTATGTCCCCGGCCAGGTCGGCCAGGGCCCCGCGCAGGTAGTGGTGCCCGATGTCCAGCCCGAGCACGAACCCGGCATCGGGCCTTATCTCATACAGCCGGGCCGAGCGGCCGGGCACGCCGGTCCGCTGCCCGGCGATCCTGACCAGGCCCGAGCGCTCGACGTTGGCCAGCGCGAGCGAGACGGTGGGCTTGGAGAGCCCGGACATGCGAGCCAGGTCGGCCCGCGAGCAGGGCCCGAGCTGGCGGATGTGGCCGAGCAGCAGCTGCTCGTTCAGCGCGCGGATGAGCTGCGGCCGGGCCGCCTGCCCGTTGAGCTGCCCGGCTCCGGCCGGCACGCCAGGGAACTCGGCGCCGAGAGGCTCGATGCCTGGTGACTCGGCGGTCCTGGCCGCGCCAGGTGAGGTACCGGTCACGACCACCTCCCCGTTCATCTTCGCGCACCGCGGTCCGTGGCCACTATCGAATATCCAGCGACCCTGCTCTAGATAGTTAGGATACTGTCCTAACTATGACGGCGGCCCGGCCCGGGCCGACGAACCCGGGGCCCGGCCGATCGCTCGGCCGCTACCGCAGGTAGGCCAGGTCCGCGCCGTGCTGTTCCCGGTACTCGGCCATCAGTTCCCTGGCCGCGGTGATGCCCGGCACCAGAGGATGCAGCGCCAGCGCCACGCCGGCCAATCCGGCATCGCCGGTCATCGCGGCCTCGACCACTCCCCGCTCGTACTCCTTCACCTGCATGACCAGTGCCTGGGCCGAGTCCGGCAGCCCGGCCACCGGCCGCGGTGACACGCCGTCGGGGCCAACCCAGGCCGGCACCTCCACCACGTCGTCCGGGCCGAGGAACCGCAGGCTGAGCCGGGAGGCCAGGGAGAGTGATCCGGCCGGGCCGACGCCGCCGCCGTTGCGGGTGTTGACGATCAGTTCCGCCGGCTGGCGGCCGGACAGGCCGTCGATGACCCGCAGCGCCAGTCCCTCGTACCCGCCGACCTGCGCTGCCGCCAGCCCCGTCCCTGGCATGGCCGCCCGCCGGGCGCGCGCCTCGCCCTGTCCGCTGTCGCCCAGCATGTCGGTGCGCATGTAGGTGTCGCGGCGCACGCCCAGCAGCGTGTCGTAGGCCGACCAGGCGGCGTCCACGCTGTCGCTGCCGAACGCCTTGGACAGGGCCGCCAGCAGCTCGGTGTTCAGGCGCAGCACGTCCTGGCCCCGGCTCGAGCCGGCCCGGGCCACCCCGTCGAGGTAGCGCCGGGCGTCGTAGAAGTAATAGACGTACTCGGTGGGTATCGCGCCGACCCGGCGGACCATCGCCGCGTCAAAGGCGGCGAACCGGTGGTCGAACTCCTGCAGCTCCTCGAACCTGGCCAGCAGTTCGCCGATCCGCTCCTGGCCGCCGATCCGGAGCGAGCCCACCCAGCCCAGATGGTTCAGCCCGCAGTACGACGCCGCGACGCCACCGTCGCCGTCGCCGGACCCGGCGCTCCCCAGGAACGCGCCGAGCCGCTCGACCGTGCCGCCCGGGGTGTCGCAGACCCCGACCGCCGCTACCTTGCCCTGGGCCGTGATGGCCTGGGTGATCAGGCCGGCCGGGTTGGTGAAGTTGATCAGGACGGCGCCCGGCGAGCAACGGCTCAGCAGATCGCAGTAGCTCAGCACGACCGGGATCGTGCGCAGGGCCATCGCGCAGCCCCCGGGCCCGGTGGTCTCCTGACCGACGATGCCCCGGGCCAGCGCCACCTGCTCGTCGATGACCCGGCCGCGGTCGCCGCCGACCCTGATCGCGGAGAAGACATAGCCGGCGCCGGTGAACGCCTCGGCGGCGTCGGGCGTGACCGTGACCGCGCCCGGGTGGCCGAGGGCATCCGCGATCCCCGCGGCCAGCCTGCAGATCGTGTTCCGGCGCTCAGGGTCCGGCTCGAACAGGCAGATCTCATCGAACGTGCCGGGCCTGCTGGCCAGCACCGCCCTGACGAAGGCGGGCATCCGGACGCCGCCGCCGCCGAGAATCGCAAGCTTCACCGATCAGGCTCCGTTCCTGCTTCCGCGGCGGCCGACCCGCCAGATTCCGGGGCCGCGGCGGCCATCTGGTCGACGAACCTCGCGCCCAACGTCTGCCCGGCCGTGCTGATCCCGGCCACCTCGACCTCGCCCACGGCGCCGAGCCGGCCCACGGCGTCGGAGCCCGCGGCGTTCGCCGCCACCACGGCGTCGGTCAGCGGGGCCCCGCGCAACAGCGCGGCGATCATGGCCCCGGCGAAGGCGTCGCCCGCCCCGGTGAGGTCCCGGACCGTGACCTTCCTGACGCCCTCGGCGACCTCGGTCGTCCCGTCGGGACTGACGATCAGCGCGCCGGCCGCGCCGCGCTTCACCACCAGGGGCGTGCCCCACGCCGCCCCGGCCGCCACCGCGGACGCGGTGTCGTCGGTACCGGTCAGGCGCTGCAACTCGGTCTCGTTGGGGGTGAACACGTCGGCCAGCCGGACGCAGTCGATGACCTCGTCCCGGTATCGCTCGTCGCCCAGCGACACGTCGAGCGCGATCTTGGTTCCCTGCTCGCGGGCATCGCGCAGGAAGGCCGGCACGCCCGGGCCCGCATGCAGATAGCACCAGCGGGGCCGGGCGCGCCGGAGCACGGCGCGCCAGCGGTCGACCTCGGCCGGTCCGCGCCTGGCCTGCGCCGGGACGTTCGTGACGAAGGCCCGGTCGCCGTCGAAGTTCAGCACGACCGTGATCCCGGCCGTGCGGCTGTGCACCCGCAGCGACGGGGCCACGTCCACGCCACGCCGGGCGCAGTGCTCGATCACCACGCGCGAGCCCAGGTCATCGCCGAGGACCGTGCACAGGCCGGCCCGGGCGCCCGCGCTCGCGGCCGCGCTGGCGCTGCTGACCGCCCCGCCGCAGGAGACGGCGAACTCGTCGGTGAACACCTCCTCGCCCGGCCTCGGGAGCTTGGGCACGTGCCCGAAGACCAGCTCGAGGAAGACCGAGCCGAATGAGATCATGTCCAAAGCCAGCCGTCCTCCGCCCCGCCGCCTCGCTCGTTCGCCCGACCTTTCACCCGACCGTCCCGCTCGTCCAACCCGACCGTCCCGCTCGTCCACCCGACCGTCCCGCTCGTCCAACCCGACCATAGTGCGCGCGCCCGGCCGTGCTCGGCCTCCGTCAGGCCCCGCCGCCCGACCAGCGCGCCGCCCCGGTCACAGTTCGGCCACGGGCCTGTGACTCCCGGAATAGTTAGGATACTGTCCTAACTATCTTGCTGGCAGGCGGATATGACGCCTCGGCGAACTGGCGGGCCATGGTGGCAGCTCCCCCGGTCGTGCTCGGGCTCGACTTCGGCGGCACGAAGATCGCGGCCACCGCCTGCGACCTGACCGGCAACCGGCTGGCGTCGGCGACCGTGGGCAGCGACGGCGAACTCGGGGCACAGGCCAGCTTCGGCCGCGGGATCGGGCTCGCCCGCGACCTGGTGGCCACGGCGGCGCCGGAGGGCGAGATCGTCGCCGTCGGGGTGGCCACGTTCGGGATCCCGTTCGAGGACCGGGTGGAGCTCGCCCCGGCCATCGCCGGATGGGACAGGCTGGCCATGGGGCGGGAGCTGCGCCGGGCGTTCCCCGGGGCGGCGGTCCGGATGGCCACCGACGCGAAGGCAGCGGCTCAGGCCGAGGTGCGCTGGGGCGCGCTGGCCGACTGCGATCCCGCCGTCTACCTGAACCTGGGCACCGGGCTGGCCGCGGCCATGGTGATCGGCGGCCAGGTCGTGAACGGCGTCAACGGCGCGGCCGGCGAGATCGGCTACAACCTGCGCTCGGTGACCGACGTCGGCCGGGCGCTGGACCGGCGCCAGCTACTCGAGCACATGGTCAGCGGCCAGGCGCTGGCCCGGCGGGCCGCGAGCGCCGAACGGCAGCTTTCGGCGGCAGAGGTGTTCGCCGCGGCGGGCGCGGACAGCGAACTCGACGACCTGATCGACGACTTCGTCGGAGAACTCGCCTTTCACCTGGTTAACCTGGCCATACTGGTCAACCCGGAGCGGATCGCGGTCGGCGGGGGCATCGCCCGTTCCTGGGCCCGGATCAGGTCGCCGCTGCTGCACGCGCTGGAGTCAGGGACGCCGTTCCCGCCCGAACTCGTGGTCGCGCACTTCCCCGACGACGCGCCGCTGCTCGGCGCGGTGGCGATGGCAGTGGACGCGGCCATGGGCCGGGCCCGGCCAGGTCAAGACGATCGCAAACGGCCGGTCCCGACCGGCGAGCCGACCATCTATCAGCACACGATCGATACGAGCACGCTGTCATGACACCGCGACTGTGGGGTGCCATACCGGCCGAACGGATCCGTCGGCCATCTCCATTCACCGCTCCTGCGCATCTGGCCGACCAGAGGTGGCCAGTTCCCGGTGCACAGATAAAAAACTTCGGAGGGCTAAGCAATGAGACGCCTTAAGGCAATCGGGGTCCTCATCGCGGCGGGCGCGCTGGCGGCCGCCTGCGGCACCAGCTCATCGCCATCGTCGTCGTCGGGCCCGAGCGGCGTGCTGACCATCGACAACGAGAGCGGCGGGACCTGGACCTGCGACTTCAACCCGTTCAACCTGGACTACATCGCCTACTCGCTGGGCCCGGTGTACGAGCCGCTCGCGTTCGTCAACACCCTGGAGAGCGGCAAGGCCACGCCCTGGCTGGCCACCAGCTGGACCTGGGGAGCGGGCAACACGACGCTGACGTTCACGATCCGCAAGGGCGTCAAGTTCTCCAACGGCGACCCGCTGACCGCCGCGGACGTGGTCTTCACGTTCGACCTGCTGAAGAAGAACCCGACCCTGGACATCAACTCGGTCTGGTCGGTGCTGTCCAGCGTCGCCCAGGTCGGGTCGGACCAGGTGCTCATGACGTTCAAGACCGCGGCAGTGCCGTACTTCTATTACGTCGCCGACCAGATCGGCATCGTCGACCCGGCCATCTGGTCGAAGGTGAGCAACCCGGTGAACTACCCGGACAAGGATCCGGTAGGTACCGGAGCGTTCACGGTAAGCAGCAAGACGTGCACCCCGCAGAACATCAAGTACGTGGCCAACCCGCATTACTGGCAGAAGGGTGAGCCGAAGGTCGGCACGGTCAATTACCCGGCGTTCCTGACCAACGACACGGCCAACACCTACCTGGCCAACGGCCAGGCCCAGTGGGGCAGCCAGTTCATCCCGAGCATCCAGAAGTTCTACCTGGCCAAGAACCCGGACTACCACTACTGGTTCCCGCCGGTGGTGAACGTGACCTTGTTCATCAACCTGACCAACCCGCTGCTGAAGAACCTGGCGGTGCGCCAGGCCATGGCGTATGCGATCGACCGGCAGAAGGCGTCCACGATCGGCGAGTACGGCTACGAGCCGGCCTCGAACCAGACCGGGATCGTCACCCCGACGTTCTCGAGCTGGCTCGATACGTCGCAGGCGGCGGCCTACGGGAACAACTACACCTACGATCCGGCCAAGGCGATATCCATCCTGAGGGCGGCCGGCTTCAAGATGGGCTCGGACGGCATCTTCCAGACGCCGTCCGGCCAGCCGCTGTCGTTCAACATCGTCAACAACGGCGGGTTCTCTGACTGGGTGGCGGCGATGCAGACCATCCAGCAGAGCCTCAAGGCGGTCGGCATCTCGATCACCCCGGAGAACCTGTCCGCGACCACCTTCGACGAGGACATCTACACCGGCAAGTTCGATCTGGGCTACTACGCCGAGACCGGCGGGCCGTCTCCCTACTACGAATTGCGGCAATGGCTGTACTCGGCCAACTCCGCGCCGATCGGGACCGCGGCCGGATCCAACTTCGAGCGGTACAGCAACCCGGCCACCGACGCGCTGCTCAACGAGTACGCGACCACCACCAGCCCGGCCACGCAGCATGCGATCGTGGACGCGCTGGAGAAGGTGATGCTGGCCGACGTCCCGGTGATCCCGGTCACCGAGGAGGTCGACTGGTACCAGTACGACACCGGCAGCTTCACCGGCTGGGTCACTCCGCAGAACCCGTACGCGCAGCCGGCGGCCTACAACTACCCGGACTGGGGCCAGCTGATGCTCCACCTGGCGCCCAAGTAGCAGCCCACGCCGTGGCCGGGCTCTTGCCCGGCCACGGCTCGCTGCGCGAGCGTTAGGGAACGATCCGGCGAGCATCGGGAGGAAGGCATGGGGCTGACGGCGCCCCCCGGGCGAGCGGGAAGCACACCATGAGGTTCGTGCTGCGCCGCCTGGGTTTCTTCGCACTGACCCTGTGGGCGGCGCTCACGCTCAATTTCGTCCTGCCCCGGCTGATGCCGGGCAGCCCGGCGCTCGCGATCATCGCCGACCACCGGGGCTCGCTCAGCCCGGGGGCGCTCAAGGTCGTGGAGGCGCAGTTCGGCATCGGCCACCAGAACATCGTGTCGCAGTACTTCCACTACCTCGGCAACGTGGCCACGTTCAACTTCGGGGAGTCGCTGACCACCCAGCCGGGGGTATCGGTCGGGCGCATCGTGCTCGACGCGATCCCGTGGACCCTCGGCCTGGTCGGGCTGACCACGGTCCTGGCCTTCATCCTGGGCACCGGGATCGGCATCGTGAGCGCCTGGCGGCGCGGCGGCCGGCTGGACAGCATCCTGCCGCCGATCTTCGTGATCATGACGGTGATCCCGTACTTCTGGCTCGGCCTGATCCTGATCCTGATCTTCGGCGTGAAGCTGCGCTGGTTCCCGTACTTCTTCACCTACGACATCACGCTGACACCGGGGTTCAACCTGGCGTTCATCGGCAACGTCCTCGAGCACGCGATCCTGCCCGCGTTCACGCTGCTGATCACCACGATCGGCACCTGGATCCTGACCATGCGGAACACGATGATCACCACGCTGGCCGAGGACTACGTGCGGATGGCCCGGGCCAAGGGCCTGCCGGGCTGGCGCATCATGAGCGACTACGCGGCGCGAAACGCGATCCTGCCCAACCTCACGGGCTTCGCGATGTCGCTGGGCTTCGTGGTCGGCGGCGCGATCCTGATCGAGTATGTGTTCAACTACGAGGGTGTCGGCTACCTGCTGCTGGCGGCCGTCAACAACGATGACTACCCGCTGGAGCAGGCGCTGTTCCTGCTCATCACCGCGGCCGTGCTGGTGGCGATCCTGCTCTCCGACGTCGCGACCGCGATGCTCGACCCGCGGACCAGAGGGGCGAGATAGCAATGGCAACGCTCAGGGCGCCCGGCGGGCCCGGCGGCGCCAGCGACTCCGGCCAGGTCACGCCGCTCGGAGGACCGGGCGGCGGGCTGTATATGCCGCCACCGGGGGCCGGCATATCGGGCGCGCGCTCACTGCGCCGGATGACCCGGGCCATCAGGTCCAACGGCAAGGCCACGGTCGGGTTGGGGCTGCTGGTGCTGTTCTGCCTGGTCGCGCTGTTCCCCGGCGTCATCGCGCACGACGACCCGAGCGCCGAGATCTATGGCCGGGCACTCCAGCCGTCGGCCCAGCATCTGCTGGGCACGACCGCGTTCGGCCAGGACATCTTCGCGCAGGTGATCTACGGGACGCGGCCGGTGCTGCTGATCGCGCTCGGGGTCGGCGTGAGCGCCACCGTGATCGCGATGCTGATCGGCGTGGCCGCCGCCTACCTGGGCGGGGCCTGGGACGGCGTGCTCAGCCTGATCACCGACGTGCTGCTGGTCATTCCCGCGTTCCCGCTGCTGATCGTGATCGCCAGCTACCTGCACGGCGCCAGCACCGCGGTGCTGATCGCGGTGGTCACGGCCGTCTCCTGGTCCTACACCGCGCGGCAGCTGCGCTCCCAGGCGCTGTCGCTGCGCAACCGGGACTTCCTGGAGGCGGCGCGGGTGCGCGGCGAGCGCTCGCTCTACATCATCGTGGTCGAGATCATCCCCACCATGACCTCCCTGCTGGTGGCCAGCTTCCTGACCAACGCGCTGTACGCGGTGCTGTTCTCGTCCAGCCTGCAGTTCATCGGGCTCGGCGACCCGAACACGGTGAGCTGGGGCACGATGCTGTACTGGGCGGAGAACGAGGAGGCGTTCCAGACCGGCCAGACCTTGTGGATCATCGTGCCCGGGCTGTGCATCGTGGCCCTCGGGGCCGCGTTCGCGCTGCTCAACTACGCGTTCGACGAGATCGGCAACCCGGCCCTGCGGCCGGTCCGGAGCATGCGGGGGAAGCGTGTCAGGCGCCCTAGGTAACGGCGACCGTCCCGGGCCCCCGGCCGGGCGCACCGCCGGCACGGTGCTCGAGGTCTGTGACCTGTCGGTGGAGTACCTCATGGAGGGCGGGTCCGTCCGCGCCGTGGACAGGGTCAGCTTCGACCTGGAACCGGGTGAGTTCCTTGGCGTGGTGGGCGAGTCCGGCTGCGGCAAGTCCACCTTGCTCTTCGCGATTGCCCAGCTGCTGGCCCCGCCGGCCAGAATCACCGACGGCAGCGTGGTGTTCCGGGGCGAGAGCATGGTCGGGCTCACCGACCGGCAGCTCGCCGCCGTCCGGTGGAAGGACCTGTCGGTGGTCATGCAGAGCGCGATGAACGCGCTCAACCCGGTGAAGACGATCGGCGCTCAGTTCAAGGACGCGATGCGCGCGCACGGCATGACCTCGAAGCAGGAGATCGCCGACCGGTCGGCCGAGGTGCTCCTGATGGTCGGGATCGACCCGGTGCACCTGAAGAGCTACCCGCACCAGCTGTCCGGGGGCATGCGCCAGCGCTCCATGATCGCGATGGCGCTGCTGCTCACCCCGGAACTGGTGATCATGGATGAGCCAACCTCCGCGCTGGACGTGGTGGCGCAGCGCTCGCTGATGGTCCAGATCAAGGAGCTGCAGCAAGAACTCGGCTTCGCCGTGATCTTCGTCACCCACGACATGTCGCTGGTCAGCCACTTCTCCGACCGGCTCATGGTGATGTACGCGGGCCGCGTCGACGAGTTCGGCCCGACCCGGCAGGTGTTCGACTCCCCCCAGCATCCGTACACGATCGGCCTCATGGAGGCGTTCCCTTCGATCCGCGGGCCGCGGGTCCCGCTGACCGGGATCCCGGGCAGCCCGCCGAACCTGGCCAGCCCGCCGCCGGGCTGCCGGTTCGCCCCGCGCTGCCCGAAGGTTATGACGCGGTGCCAGGGCGAGACCCCGGAGCTGTACCACGTGAACGGCACGCTGGTCCGCTGCTTCCTGCACGCGGAGGAAGGGGGCGGCGATGGCTGACCCGGCTGCCGCGGCCGACGGCCAACTGCTCCGCACCGAGGGGCTGACCAGGCACTTTCGCATCGGCGGCACCTTGTCCCGCGGCACGCTGCACGCCGTCGACGACGTCAGCATCGCCATCGGCGAACGGCAGATCGTCGCCCTGGCCGGGGAGAGCGGCAGCGGCAAGAGCACGGTGGCCCGGCTGCTGGCCAAGCTGTACCGGCCGACCAGCGGCGAGATCTACTTCCAGGGCAGGCCGCTGTCGGCCATCCGCTCCCGCCGCGACGTTCTGCGCTACCGCGGCGAGGTGCCGATGGTCTTCCAGGACCCGTTCGCCTCGATCAACCCGGTCTTCCGGGTGTCGCACGGGGTGATGCGCTCGCTCAGGCTGCACCGCCCCGACCTGTCCGCGCACGAGCGCCGCGAGGAAGCGGAGCGCGTGTTCGAGGCGGTCGGGCTGACGCCGGCCGCCGAGGTGCTGCAGCGGTTCCCGCACGAGCTGAGCGGCGGCCAGCGCCAGCGGGTCGGCTTCGCCCAGGCCCTGGCGCTGCGGCCGAAGCTGATCCTGGCCGACGAGCCGGTCTCGATGCTGGACGTATCGATCAGGATCGGCCTGCTCAACCTGATGGCGCAGCTACGCGACGAGCAGGGCGTGTCGATCCTCTACATCACCCACGACATCGCCAGCGCGCG
>JASIJN010000167.1 GCA_030050125.1 Streptosporangiaceae bacterium
CCGGTGAACAGCCAGGCGTGCGTCATCGCCACCCCGGCACCGGCCGCCGCGCGCAACTGCTCGACCACCAGCCCCTGGCCGACGAGATCGCCGAAGACCGCTCCGGCGGTCATTCGCGCACGGCCGGGAAGCTGCCGGTGTTCTCCTCGGCGGCCAGCGGCACCGGGTCGGGCAGCAGCGGCCGGATCCGGCTGCGGATCTCGCGGCTGAGCTCGGCGGGCGGGCGGGTCGCGTCCAGCACCAGGTAACGCTCGGGCTCGGCCTCGGCCAGGGCCAGGAACCCGGCCCGCACCCGCTGGTGGAAATCGGCGGGCTCCGCCTCGAGCCGGTCCGCCGACCGGGCCCTGCGGCCAAGGCCGGCCGCGGGCGACAGGTCGAGCAGGATCGTGAGGTCGGGCACCAGCCCGCCGGTGGCCCAGTCGTTCAGGTTGGCCACCTCGGCGACCTTGAGCCGCCGGCCCGCCCCCTGGTAGGCGAGGGAGGAGTCCACGTAGCGGTCGGTGACCACGATCGCGCCGCGGTCCAGGGCGGGCAGGATCACCGACGCCACGTGCTCGGCCCGGTCGGCCGCGTACATGAGCGTCTCGGCCCGCGGCGACAGCCCCGCGTGCGCGGTGTCCAGCAGCAACGCCCGCAGCCGCATCCCCACCTTGGTCGCGCCGGGCTCGTGCGTCGCCACCACGTCGTAACCCTGGTCGCGCAGCCAGATGGCCAGCAGCCGGGCCTGGGTGGACTTGCCCGCGCCCTCGCCGCCCTCCAGCGCCAGCAGCAGGCCTCGCGGCGCGGAGTACGCGGGCTCGTGACCGTTGGTGTGCGAGGGCACCGGGGTGAACTCCTCGCCCCGCAGGACCGAGTTCAGGTCGGCCAGCAGCGGCACCCCGGCCCGGTCGTCCATCTGCCGGTAGGAGACCACGCCGAGCCCGATCGCCACCGCCGCGGCCAGCAGCAGCACGATGTTGTCGCCGATCCCGCCGTAGGCGATGTTGCCGATGCGCACCGTGGCGGAGCCGCTCATGCCGCGCACCAGCGCGGTGAAGCCCGCGGCGATGAACGGGGCCACGGCGATCACCGTGAACAGGATGACCCGCATGGCCGAGTACAGGAACGCGAACGTCCGGCCCCGGGTGTCGTCGCCGACCTCGGTGCCCACGATCGTGTAGCCGGTGACGTACGCCACGCCCGCGCACGCGCCGAGCACGAGCACCAGGACGGTCACCACCGCGAGGTTCGGTATCAGCGCGATCAGCGCCAGCGGGATCGTCGCGAACGCGATCGACAGGCCGAACAGCCGGCGCCGGCTGAACCCGCGCAGGATGCGCAGGCCGAGGAACATCCCGGCGGCCAGGCCGACGAAGATCGCGGCGAAGACCACACCCCAGCCCGCCTTGCCGCCGCCCAGGGTGTCGGTGACGTAGACCTGGCCGAGGCCGATCACCACGCCCGCCGCGGCGAACGCCCCGATCATCCCGATCACGATCCCGCGGACCACCCTGGTCTGGCCGATGAACCGCCAGCCCTCGATGATGGTCTTGGCCACCGATGGCGAGGAGATCTCGCCGCTGGCCCGCCGCCGCGGGATCTCCTTCAGCGCGTAGACGGTCAGCGCGGAGACCACGAACGTGGCCACGTTGAAGTACAGGGCCAGGTCGACCTGGGTGTTCATGAAGTAGTGCGAGATCGACGCGAGCGCCCGGCCGACGAGCGCGAGCAGGCTGAACACCAGTCCCGCGATGGGCGCGGTGCCGTAGGTGCCGAGCATGCTGAGCTGGTTGGCCTGCTCCAGCTTGTCCGGGGGCACCAGGTTCGGGACCGTGGCGTCCTTGGCCGGCGTCCAGAACAGCGACGCGCACGAGGCCAGGAACTGGACGATGTACATCCAGGCCAGCTTGTCGAAGACGCCGATGGCCAGGTTGATCGGAATAGTGAGGTACAGCACGGCGCGGACCACGTCGCCGACGATCATGTTCATCCGCCGGTCGAACCGGTCGGCGACCGCCCCGGCCAGCGGGCCGAGCACCAGCGCCGGGAACAGCGAGGTCAGCCACACGCCGCCCACGGCCGCGCCCTGGGCCGCCGCGCCGTGCCGCCCGGTCAGGTCGAAGGCCAGCGTCGTCAGCGCCAGGATGCTCAGCCAGTCCCCAAGGCTAGACAGCGACAGGGCGATCCACAGCCTCCTGAAGGGCCTGATGGATAGCGCGCCGCTCTGGCCGCTGCGCAAAGGGGATGTAAAGTTCACGGCGCTAGGGTATCGGCAGATCTGCGTCCCGAACTGCCAGACTACCGCGCCGATCACCCCTTCTTCGCACTAGCTCCCGGGGATTTGGGGCCAGAACGCGCCGTCTTGGGTGTCCGTGGGCCGTTGGCGGAATTCCCGGAGCGGGCACTGGACCGGCCGGCCGTTCGCCGCGGCGAGGGTGCCGCCGCCCGGCGCTCGGCCAGCAGCTCGATCGCGCGCTGCAGCGTGATCGACTCGGCGCTGTCGCCCTTGCGCAGCGAGGCGTTCGTCTCGCCGTCGGTGACATAAGGCCCGAACCGGCCGTCCCGGAGCACGATCGGCTTGCCGGTCGCCGTGTCGTCGCCCAGCTCGCGCAGGGGCGGCGCGGCCGCCGCCCGCGCCGCCCGGCCCCGCGGCTTGGGCTGCGCGAACAGCTCCCTGGCCTGGTCCAGGGTGACCGTGAACATCTGCTCCTCGTTCTCCAGCGAACGGCTGTCCGTGCCTTTTTTGACATAAGGCCCGTAACGTCCGTTCTGGACGGTGACCGGGTCGCCGTCGATCTCGCCCAGGGTCCGCGGCAGGGTCAGCAGCCGCCGCGCGTCGTCCAGCGTGACGCTGTCCAGGTCCATCGACTTCAGCAGCGACGCGGTGCGCGGCTTGGCCGAGGCGGGGGCGTCGTCGCCGAGCTGCTCGGTCACGTACGGGCCGAACCGGCCCGCCTTGGCCACCAGGGTGTGCCCGGTGACCGGGTCGGTGCCGAGAATCTTGTCGCCGCTCGGCCGGGACAGCAGCTCGGCAGCGACCTGCGGGGTCAGCTCGTCCGGCGCCGTGCCCTCGGGGATGTTGGCCCGCTGTCCGTCGCGCTCCAGGTAGGGGCCGTACCGGCCGACCCGGACCACGATGTCGGTGCCCGCCAGCGGGAACGAGCTGACCGCGCGGGCGTCGATGTCGCTCAGGTCGCTGACCAGCTCCTTGAGCCCTTCCTCGCCGTCGGCGCCAAAGTAGAAGCGGCGCAGCCAGGGGACGCGGGCCGCCTCGCCCACGGCGATCTCGTCGAGCGCCTCCTCCATCCGCGCGGTGAAGTCGTAGTCGACGAGGTGGGCGAAGTGCTGTTCCAGCAGCGTGACCACGGCGAACGCAACAAAGGAGGGGACCAGCGCGGTCCCCTTCTTGAAGACGTAGCCGCGATCCAAGATGGTCCCGATGATCGAGGCGTAGGTGGACGGGCGGCCGATCGCCCGGTCCTCCAGCTCCTTGATCAGCGTGGCCTCGGTGTAGCGGGCCGGCGGGCGGGTGGCGTGCTCGGCCGCGGCCAGCCGCTGGACGGTCAGCGGTTCCCGCTCGGCCAGCGGCGGCAGCCGCCGCTCCCGGTCGTCCAGCTCGGCGTCCGGGTCGTCCGCGCCCTCGACGTAGGCCTTGAGGAACCCGTAGAAGCTGATCACCTTGCCGGACGCGCCGAACTCGGCGTTCTCCCCGGTGCTGGACCGGCCGGACACCCGGACCGAGACGGACTCGCCGGTGGCGTCCTTCATCTGCGAGGCCACGGTGCGCTTCCACACCAGCTCGTACAGGCGCAGCTCGTCGCCGGCCAGGCCGGCCTGCGCCGGGGTCTTGAACTTGTCCCCGGCCGGCCGGATCGCCTCGTGCGCCTCCTGCGCGCTCTTGACCTTGCTGGTGTAGACCCGGGGCGCCTCCGGCACGTAGTCGGAGCCGTACAGCTCGCGCGCCTGGGCCCGGGCGGCGGTGATCGCGGTCTGCGACAGCGTGACCGAGTCGGTCCGCATGTAGGTGATGTGGCCGTTCTCGTACAGCCGCTGCGCCACCGACATCGTGTACTTGGAGGAGAAGCCGAGCTTGCGCGATGCCTCCTGCTGCAGCGTGGTGGTGCGGAACGGCGCGTAGGGCGAGCGGCGGTAGGGCTTGCGTTCCACACTCGACACGGAGAACGACGCGCCGCCGAGCCGGTCGGCCAGCGCCGCCGCCGCCTCGCCGTCCAGGTGCAGGAGGTCTTGGGCCTTGAGCTCGCCGGTCGAGCTGAAGTCGCGGCCCTGGGCGACCCGGCGGCCGTCGACGGCCACCAGCGTGGCCGGGAACGACGACACGTCGGCCGGGCCGGGCGCCCCGGCGTCTCCGGCGAACTTGGCGAAGACGGCCTCGAGGTCCCAGTACCTGGCCGGCCGGAACGCGATCCGCTCCCGCTCGCGGTCCACCACCAGGCGGACCGCCACCGACTGCACCCGGCCGGCGGACAGCTGCGGCATGACCTTCTTCCACAGCACCGGCGAGACCTCGTAGCCGTAGAGCCGGTCCAGCACCCGGCGGGTCTGGTAGGCCTCGACCAGGCCTTCGTCCATCTCCCGCGGGTGGGCCACGGCCTGGGCGATCGCCTCCGGGGTGATCTCGTGGAAGACCATCCGCCGGGCCGGGACCTTGGGCTTCAGCTCCTCGAGCAGGTGCCAGGCGATCGCCTCGCCCTCGCGGTCCTCATCGGTGGCCAGCAGCAGTTCGTCGGCATCCTTGAGCAGGTTCTTGAGCTTGGAGACCTGTTGTTTCTTGTCGGAATTGACGACATAAAGCGGCTCGAAGTCGGCGTCCACGTTCACGCCCAGGCGCGCCCACGGCTCGCCGCGGTACTTGGCAGGGATCTCGGCGGCTTTGTCCGGCATGTCGCGGATATGGCCGATGCTGGACTCGACCACATAGTCCTTGCCCAGGTACCCGGCGATCGTGCGCGCCTTGGCCGGCGACTCGACGATGACGAGCCGCCTGCCGCGGGATCCGCCGTTGGATCCCGTGCCAGCCTTGCCCGCGCCGGCCTTGCCCGCGCTGACCTTGCCCGCGCTGGCTTTCGCGCCGCCGACCGTGCCTGTCCTTGATGCCACTTTCTCACCCTCACATCCCGCGGGACCGGTGAGGCTACCGCGGACGCCTGGAGGCTACCGCAGCCGACCGACGGGCGGCCAAAAAGTACGGCCACTCTGCTTCCCCGCCCCAATGCTCCAACCTGCCGCCCCGACTCGTGTGTTCCCGCACCGCCGTGATGCGTCCGCGCAACCCCGATTGAAGCACCGTGCCCATCGCGCACAATGAGGGGTGATGGCGGAGTACTCCTACCTGGTCCTCTACCTGCCGCGCGCGATGCCGAGGGATGCGGTGCGGCAAGTCCTGAC
>JASIJN010000168.1 GCA_030050125.1 Streptosporangiaceae bacterium
ACGCGTCAGCCATTCTGCCTGCGGAAACGCAGGAAGCGAGGAAACCGGCATGGCGCAGGCCGCACCCGCGATCTTCAAGATCCCCACAAAATCCCCACAACCGACTCGTGGCAAGGCCGCCCGCCTCGCCGGGCGGGCGAAGGCCAGCCGCCCGGCACCCGGACGGATACTCGCGAACGGGACCGCCGCTCGGCCACCCGGGGCGGCGGCGAGGTCTTCGATCCGGAGCACGGCATCACGGTGTACCCGGCCCGCGAGGAACCCGGCCGCTGGCCGGCGGTCTGGCACGAGGACGGCAAGCGGCAGCAGTGCCAGGCGCCGCAGCGAGGACAAGCTGGCAGCCAGGCTGGAGAAGGTCACCGAGCGGCTGGCAGCCGACGCGCCGAACATGAAACGTCCGGGCGTCGACCTGATCAAGCAATTCCTGGACCCGGACCGCCTTCCGGTCGAGGAGCGATGGTCCCGCAAGCACGCGCACACCCAGGGGCGGCTGTGCGAGCGGTTCGCCGCGCCGGTCATCGGCACGGTCATCTGCGAGGACATCAAGACCATTCACATGCAGGCGATCGTGAACGCCGCGCGGACGGCCGGGGAGGGCGCCCGGGTCCAGGGGATGATTTCCGCCCTGGTCAGCGCCGGCCTGGACGGCGGGTACCTGGCCAATGCGCGGCTGGCGAAGGTGCACTGGCAGGCGGGGGATCGTGAGCTGCCCGCGCCCCGGGTGAGCACGGCGGGGGAATCGGGGCTATGGGTCGATCCCCCGAGATCCCGGACGACGCCGACATCAGCAAGCTCGCCGCGGCGCTGGCCGCAGGACGGCACGGCGGCCGGGACGAGCTGATGGCCAACACCGCCGCCTACAGCGGGCTGCGGTGGGGCGAGCTGACCGCGCTCACCACCGGCCAGGTCGACCAGGCCGCCAGAGTGATCACCGTCGACCGCAAGATAGTCGAGGTCGCCGGCCACCTGTATGCCGAGGCGCCGAAGAACGGCAAGTTCCGCCGGACGATCTACCCTCGGTGCACCCCCGCCGGCTACCCGCTCGCCGACCAACTCGCCGCCCGCGCCTAGGCCGCCCGGACCGAGCAGCAGGCCGGGACCAACCCCCTGGGACTGATCTTCCCCTCCCCGACCGGCAAGCACTGGCGGTCCTCCAACTTCAACCGCAACGCCCTGCGCCGCGCCTACCTGGCCGCGGGGTGGCGCGACGGCGACGGCAGCGGCCGGTGGACCTGGCACAGCCTGCGGCACGTGTTCTGCACCACCGCCCTGTTCGCCTGGAAACTCGACCCCACCGACGTGTCCCGCATGGCCGGGTACGCCAACGTCCGCATCACCCTCGACATGTACGTCGGCTCCACCGCCGGCGTCCTCGACCGCGCCCGCGCCGCCACCGAGTAATCACGCCCGCCGCGATGACGAGCCGGGCGCGGCTCACACAGGGCGCGAGCTGCCCGGCTCGTCCGCGCACTCTCGGAGGAGAGGCACGCCTGGAACTGATCTCCACCAGCGGCGAAGGGCAGCGCCCGGACCGGGCAACGGTCTCGTACCAGACCCCGGCGCTATCGACGCCCAATTCGGTCCCGTACATACGCAGCCTGAGCCGCTGAGCCGATTCCGGGCAGAGTGCGTCAAGGTCAGCGCGACCTGGCGCTAGGCCCCGTGCCCCGGCGCCCTTGCCCTACCATGGCCCCGCGGCTCGCCCTTCACGCGGAAGTAGTCGCCGCTCTGGCGCTCCATCTGCTCCCACGTGTACCAGCAGTCATAGCCCTTCTCAGGGACTAAATGACCGTGCCGTCAGTACCGCCTAGCGCCTTTAATCTCGACCTTGACTTTGATGCTTTTGGCTCCGCATGGCGGCAGCTAGGGCCGGTGCGGCGCGGGTGCCGCACCGGCCCTTCGTGCTACGGCACTGGCTGGCGCTATGCGCGTTAGCAGTAGTCGTCGAGGGTGGACTGCAGCCACTGCTGCGTGCCGCCGTTAAACCACACGCTAACCGTCGCCTGGTCTCCGCTGGTGGTGCTGCCCGCGAGCACCTCCGGCTCAGCGATCTCATTTGTATACCCGACGTTAACAAATGAGCAGTAGCTACCCGATTTGGGGGGCGCGATGACCCACACCGAATCCGCGGCCGCGGCGGAGCAGCTCTCGAGCGCGACATTAGCGGTGCCTGCCGCAAGGCCCGCGCAGCCGTTATACGGGTATGATCCGACCTCGTCGAAGTTTATCTCTACGACCGAATCGTTCGCGTAAGTACTGTCGAGATACGAGGCGGCACCGGTGAACGGGCAACCCGACGCGACTATACCACTGCAATTGTATGGCGAGTTCGCCGGTACCGGCGCGAAGGCGATGTCCTGCGCGTCACGGGTCTCATTCGTGTACATGATTATTGGATTGCCGCCGTTCGTGGCGCCATTTGCGTCGGCCAGGCACAGCGCGCCTGCGGCGTTGTCGCACAGCGCGTATGGGTTGGAGGTCTGCGCCAGGGCTGGGCTGCCCGCTAGCAGCGGCAACGACAGCGTCGCCACGGCGCCAGCAATAAGAACCCTCCTCATCCATTGCTCCTTTCCCTAAAACACGTTCGATTCCGCTGGCCGACCATGCCGCCACCAGCCATGCCGGTCAACCGACGCTTGGCCCGCGCGTGCGTTCCAGCAAGACGAGCCACTGTCGGGTCACCGGCTACCTGCTAGCAGCCTCATGCCTGAGCAAGATGACATTTGGTACGCCAGCGCGTGTTACGTTCTCACGTGGCCGTAGCGCCGGGGTAGCGCCGGCGTAGCGCGGACGTAGCACCCCTGGAAGGCCGGGATGGCAGGTCGCCTGGAGTTCTGTCTGCTCGGTCCGCTCACCGTGCGGCGCGACGGCGTGGCCGTGCCGGTCCCGCCGGGCAAACAGCGGGCGCTGCTGGCCGTGCTGCTGTTGCGAGCCGGTCGGCCCGTGATGGCCGATCAGCTGGCGGAGCTGCTATGGGCGCCAACGGCCCCGCCGCCATCGGCGACCGCCACGGTGCGCAACTACATCAAACGGCTCCGGCAGGCGCTCGGCACGGCAGGCCAGGACCGGATCGTGACACAGCCGGGCGGATACCTGATCCGCGTGGCCGACGGCGAGCTGGACATCACCGAGATGGAGCACGAGCTGACCGCCGCGCGCCGCGCGGCCAGGGACGCCGACTGGCCGCGGGCCAGCCGGCACGCCGCCGCGGCGATTGACATCTGGCGCGGGGAGCCGCTGTGCGACATAGACCTGCCCATGCTGAGCGAACAAGAGGTGCTGCGGCTGGCCGAGCTGCGGCTACAGGCCGACGAGCTGCGGATCGAAGCCGACCTGAACTTGGCCCGGCATGCCGAGGTTGTGGCTGACCTGCGGCAGCTTGCCGCGGCCCATCCGCTGCGCGAGCACCTGTACGCCTTGCTGATGCTGGCGTTGTACCGGTGCGGCCGGCGTGCCGAGGCGCTGGAGGCGTACCGGCAAGCGCGCGATGTCCTGGTCCACGAGATCGGCGGCGATCCCGGGCCAGAATTGCGGACCTTGCACCGGCAGATCCTTCACGATGACCCTGCCATGGCCCCGCCACTTGCTCCCCCCAGCGACGCTGCTCAGGCCGAACCGCCGGCTAAGCCCGCCCCGGGTCCGCCGGTGCCGCGGCAGCTGCCGGCCGCAGTCGCGCATTTCATCGGCCGGGCGGCGGAGCTGGCGGCACTGACCGGGCTGCTTGACGGGGCCGGGGTCGGCGCGCCGGGAACGGTGGTGATCTCCGCGATCGGCGGGACGGCCGGGGTGGGCAAGACCGCGCTGGCGGTGCACTGGGCGCACCAGGTCGCCGGCCGGTTCGGCGACGGCCAGCTGTATGTGAACCTGCGCGGCTTCGATCCCTCGGGCACCCCGGCCTTGCCGGAAGCGGCGATCCGGGGCTTCCTGGATGCCCTGGGCGTGCCCCCCGGGCAGATCCCCCCGGGCCCGGAGGCGCAGGCGGGCCTGTACCGCAGCCTGCTAGCCGACCGCAAGATGCTTATCGTGGCAGACAACGCCCGCGACGAGCAGCAGGTACGCCCGCTTCTGCCGGCCAGCCCCGCCAGCCTGGTGCTGGTTACCAGCCGCAGCCAGCTGGGCGGGCTGGCCGCCGCCGAGGGGGCGCGGCTGATCAGCCTGGACGTGCTGACCCACGGCGAGGCGGTGCACCTGCTGGCCGCCCGGCTGGGCGCCGCCCGGGTCGGCGCCGAGCCGGCTGCGGTCGATCAGATCG
>JASIJN010000169.1 GCA_030050125.1 Streptosporangiaceae bacterium
TAGAGCCGGGGCGGGTGACCGGATTTCTCGGGCCCAACGGAGCCGGCAAGTCCACCACGATGCGGCTGGTGCTCGGGCTCGACCATCCGACCACCGGGACCGCGACCATCAACGGCAAGCACTACCAGGACCTGCCCAACCCGCTGCGGACCGTCGGCGCGCTGCTGGAGGCGAAGTCGGTGCACGGCGGCCGGTCGGCCCGTAATCACCTGCTCTTCCTGGCCCAGACTCAGGGCCTGCCGCGCTCCCGGGTCGACGAGGTGCTCGGCCTGGTCGGCCTGCAGGAGGTGGCGGACAAGCGGGCGGGGGGCTTCTCGCTCGGCATGAGCCAGCGGCTGGGCATCGCCGCGGCCATGCTCGGCGACCCGCAGGTGCTGCTCCTGGACGAGCCGGTCAACGGGCTGGACCCCGAGGGCGTGCTGTGGGTCAGGAACCTGATGAAGCAGCTGGCCGCCGAGGGCCGGACGATCCTGGTGTCCAGCCACCTGATGAACGAGATGGCGGTCACCGCCGACTACCTGATCGTGATCGGCCGGGGCAAGCTCATCACCCAGTCCACCACCGAGGACGTGATCGCCCGCAGCACCGACAGCTCTGTCCGGGTGCGCTCGCCCGAGGCGGCCCGGCTCGGCGAGCTGATCGCCGCGGCCGGCGGCATCGCGAAGCCGGGCGAGAACGGCGGCCGCGGCGCGCCGAGCGGCGGGTCGGGCAACGGAGCCGGGGTGCTGACCGTGACCGGGCTGCCCGCGGCGCGGATCGGCGAGATCGCGGCGTCGGCGTCGATCGTGCTGCACGAGCTGACGCCGCTGGCCTCGCTGGAGGAGGCATTCATGGAACTGACGTCCGGAAGCGTGGAGTTCGGCCGGCGGCCCAGCCCGGCCCCGGTGAACGCCGCCCAGGGGAGCCCGCAATGACGACCGCACCGGTGACCACCCGGGTGCCGCCCGCGCCCGCGCGCGAGGTCGGCTTCGGCCACCTGCTCGCCGCCGAGTGGACGAAGATCCGCTCGGTGCGCTCGACGGTCTGGACGCTGATCCTGTTCGTCGTGATCACCATCGGCCTCACGGCTCTGCTCAGCTGGCTGATCACCTCGAGCTGGAACGGCCCGCGCGCCGCCCCCAGGGACGCCAGGATCGCCATCGACCCGGTCGGCTTCATCCTCGGCGCCGGCCTCAACCTGGGCCAGCTCACGATCTGCGTGCTGGGCGTGCTGGTGATCAGCACCGAGTACTCCACCGGGGTCATCCGCGCCTCGCTGCTCGCCGTGCCGCGGCGGCTGCCGATGCTGGCCGCCAAGGCAGTGGTCCTGGCCGCGCTGCTGTTCGTGGTGGCCGAGCTCGTCTGCTTCTGCTCGTTCTTCGTCGGGTCGGCCATCCTGCACAGCCGGGTCCCGGTCTCGCTGAGCGATCACAACGTCACCCGCGCGGTCGTCGGAGCCGGGCTGGCCCTGACCGTGCTTGGCCTGTTCTCGATGGGCATCGGCGGGATCATCAGGCACACGGCCGGCGCGGTCACCACCGCCATCGGGATCACGTTCGTGCTGCCGATCCTGGCCGGCCTGCTGCCCGGCAGCTGGGGAGCGCACGTCAACGGCTACCTGCCCGAGCAGGCCGGCTCGGTGGTCGCCCAGGCGCAGGCGCCGGCCGGAGGCAACGTGCTGTCCGCCTGGGAAGGGTTCGGGGTCTTCTGCATCTGGACGGCGCTGGCCCTGGTCGCCTGCGCGATCCTGCTGCGGCGCCGCGACGCCTGAGGTCACGGTCCCGGGCTGGCCGGGGACGCGGTCGCGGGCCGCGCCAGGGCCAGCCCGGCGTGCACGTCCAGCACCCGCTGATACGCGCGGCGGACGTCGGCCCGGTCGGATTCCTCATCGACGGTGCGCTGGCTCAGCCGCTCGATCATCGCCGCCTCGTCCAGCAGCACCTGGCAGTCGGCCGGGGTACCCGCCCGTTCCATGATCTTCGCCAGCGCGTCCAGCTGCCTGATCATCACGGCCGGCATGCCCCGGCCGGCCTGCCGCACCTTCTCGAACGCGCGTCGGACCAGGCGCTCGTAGGTGATCTGGGACGCGATCACCCGCACCGTGCCCGCGCCATCCCGGTACACGCGCGTCGGCTGCCACCGGCCGGTGACCTTGCACAGGCTGTCCCCGATCCAGTCAATGCAGGTCAGCGCCGTGAACGTGTCGTTGACCGCGGGTGAAAGGGCGCGGATGCAGATCTCCACCAGCTGGTCGAGCCCGAACGCGACGTCCTGGGCCAGGGTCCGGTACGGGCCGGTGACATGGGCCCGGGACAGCTCCCGCGCCACCTGGTCCGCGGTCGCGGCCGGCCACACCGTCGCGTACGGGTGGCCCTGGACCAGGAAGTGGCCCGGCCGGTAGCGCAGATGGATCACCGCGTTCTTCTCGGTCGCGATCCGGAGCAGGTTCCGGTGCTGGATGTACTGCAGGTAGCCGCTGCGCGGCGCCGCGACCTCGCCGCCGGGCCCGTCCATGTCCGCGATCAGCAGCGCGGCGTACCTGGCATCGGCGCCCACCGTCGGGTCGCCCGCCTGCAGTTCGATGGCGGAGGCCAGGTCGCCGGCGATGCCCGCGATGACCTGCGGCAGCTGTATCTGGACCGCGATGTGGTGCAGGAAATAGATCAGCACGGCGAGGTCGACGACCATCAGGGCCAGCAGCACCGTGATGCTGATGTGGGGGACGAAGTCCCCGTGGTCGGCCTGACCGACCGAGCCGAGCGCCAGGATCGAGTAGACGAACGTGGCCACGAAGGTCCCCAGCGTGATCTGCGTGCCGCGGTCGCGGATGAAGTTGCGCAGCATGCGCGGGCCGAACTGAGTGGACGTCAGGGTCAGCGCCACGATCACGATCGAGAACACCACGCCGACGACCGTGATGATCGCCGCGGCGATCGCGGTCAGGATCTGCCGCGCGGCGTCCGGAGACCCGCTGAGCACCCACCCGGGAAGCCGGAACACGCCGGCGTAGGCGGCCCGGTCCAGCGCGTAGGTGCCGGCGAACAGCAGCGCGGCCGCGACCACCTCGACCGCCGGCACCAGCCACAGGTTGGTCCGCAGCACCTCGCGGCGCCAATCCGAGCCGCGCCAGAGCCGGCTGATCATCGGCGGGTCCCGTGACGGAACCGGATCGGCGGCATGGCAAGCCTTCCCGCGGTCGCGGCTGATGCCGACCAGGCTTCCCGGCTCACCTCAGCACACTTTACCTGCGCCGATGGCGCCAGGGCAGCGTGCCGCCCCTGGCGCCGGCCCGCTCACCCCACGCAGGCCGGGCCGAGCAGCTGCTTCAGGTCGGCCAGCAGCGACGGCGACGGCTTGACCCGCAGCTTGTCATCGAGCCGCACCACCCTGGCCCGGGAGCCGGTCAGCAACTTCAGGTGTACCTCGGTCGGCCCCGGGTGGGACCTGAGCACCTCCCTGAGCCGCTCGATGACCGGCGGCACGCAGCGCGCCTCCATGATCGACACCGCGAAAGGGCCCTGATCGCCCGTGGTCAGCTCCGGGACGCTCACCTCCATCGCGACCAGCTTGGGCACTTCCTCGCGCCGGTCCAGCCGCCCCTTCACCACCACGATCGCGTCGTCGATGACCGTTGTCATGCAGGTCTGGTAGGTGGCCGGGAAGAACAGCACCTCGATCGCGCCCTCGAGATCCTCCAGGGTGGCCGCGGCCCAGGTCGCGCCCTGCTTGGTGACCTTGCGCGCCACGCCGGACAGGATCCCGCCCACGGTGACCACCTGGCCGTCGGCGCGGTCGGGGCGCCCGCCGCGATCCGCCTCCTCCTCGGCCGAGCCGGCGAGCTCCCCGATCGAATGGTCGGTCTTATCCGCCATCACGTGCTCCAGGCCGAGCAGCGGGTGGTCGGAGACGTAAAGGCCGAGCATCTCGCGCTCGAAGCCGAGCAGCGTGGACTTCTCCCACTCGCCTTCGGGCACCGGCACGTCAAACGCGGCCGCGGCATCGGTGTCGTCGCCGAACAGCGAGTCCTGGCCGATCGCCTCGTTGCGCTTGACGTCGATGACGGCATCGATCGCCTGCTCGTGGATGAGCAGCAGGCCCTTGCGGGGGTGGTGGAACGAGTCGAACGCGCCGGCCTTGATCAGCGACTCGATGACCCGCTTGTTGCACACGTTCACCGGCACCTTGCGCAGGAAGTCGGCGAAGCTCTCGAACGCGCCCTTGGTCCTGCGCGCCTCGATGATCGACTCGACCACCGCGGTGCCGACGTTGCGGACCGCGGCCATGCCGAACCTGACGTCCTCTCCCACCGGCGTGAACATGGCGGCCGACGCGTTCACGTCCGGCGGCAGGACCTTGATCCCCATCCGGCGGCACTCGTTCAGGTACAGCGCCGACTTGTCCTTGTCGCCCGCCACCGAGGTCAGCAGGCCCGCCATGTACTCGGCCGGGTAGTTGGCCTTGAGGAACGCCGTCCAGTAGGAGATCAGCCCGTAGCCGGCCGCGTGCGCCTTGTTGAACGCGTAGCCGGAGAACGGCACCATCGTGTCCCAGATGGTCTTGATCGCGTCGTCGGAGTAGCCGTTGGCCTTCATGCCGGCCCTGAACGGCTCGTACTCCTTCTCCAGGATCTCCTTCTTCTTCTTGCCCATGGCGCGCCGCAGCAGGTCCGCCTTGCCGGGCGAGTACCCGGCGAGCTTCTGCGCGGCGAACATCACGTCCTCCTGGTAGACCAGCAGGCCGTAGCTCTCGCCCAGGATGTCTTCCAGCGGCTCGGCGAGCTCGCGGTGGATCGGCGTGACCGGCGCCCGGCCGGTCTTGCGGTCGGCGTAGACCGGGGCGCTGGCCATCGGGCCGGGCCGGTACAGCGCGATCACCGCCGAGATGTCGCCGAACTTGTCCGTCCGCATGGCCCGCAGCAGCCCCCGCATCGGGCTGCCATCGAGCTGGAACACGCCCAGGGTGTCGCCGCGGGCCAGCAGCTCGTAGGTCGGCTTGTCGTCCAGGCCGAGCGTGTCCAGGTCGATCTCGATGCCTCGGTTGTCCCTGATGCCCCGGATCGCGTCGTCGATCACGGTGAGGTTGCGCAGCCCGAGGAAGTCCATCTTCAGCAGGCCGATGTCCTCGCACGAGGGGTAGTCGAACTGCGTGATCACCGCGCCGTCGGCCTCGCGCTTCCACACCGGGATGTGGTCGAGCAGCGGCTCGCTGCTCATGATCACGCCGGCCGCGTGCACGCCCGCCTGGCGGATCAGGCCCTCCAGGCCGCGCGCGGTGTCGATGACCTGCTTGACCTCGGCCTCGGCCTGGTACAGGGCGCGGATCTCGCCGGCCTCGCCGTAGCGCGGGTGATCCGGCTCGAACACCCCGGACAACGGCATGTCCTTGCCCAGGATCGGCGGGGGGAACGCCTTGGTGATCCGGTCGCCGAGCGCGTAAGGGAAGCCGAGCACGCGGGCCGAGTCCTTGACCGCCGCCTTGGCCTTGATCGTGCCGTAGGTGATGATCTGGGCGACCCGGTCGTCGCCGTACTTCTCGGTGACGTACCGGATGACGTCGCCCCGCCTGCGCTCGTCGAAGTCCACGTCAACGTCGGGCATGGACACGCGCTCGGGGTTCAGGAACCGCTCGAACACCAGGCCGTGCGCAATCGGATCCAGGTCCGTGATGCCGAGCGCGTAGGACACGATCGAGCCGCCCGCCGAGCCGCGGCACGGCCCCACCCGGATCCCGTTCCGCTTGGCCCACATGATGAAGTCGGCCACGACCAGGAAGTACGAGCAGAACCCCATGGTCTCGATGACGCCGATCTCGTACTCGGCCTGGGCGCGGCGCGGCTGGTCGTAGCCGCCCGGGTACCGGCGGTCCATTCCCCGCCAGACCTCTTTGCGGAACCAGCTCGACTCGGTCTCGCCGTCGGGCAGCGGGAACCGGGGCAGCAGGTTCGACTTGGTGAACGCGACGTCGCAGCGCTCGGCGATCAGCAGCGTATTGTCGCAGCCGTCCTGCCACTCCTCCCCCGCGCTGACCGCGCGCATCTCCCGCGGGCTCTTCACGTAGTAGCTGTCGCCCTCGAACCGGAACCGGTTCGGGTCGCCCAGGGAGGTGGCGGTCTGCACGCACAGCAGCGCCTCGTGCGACTTCGCGTCCTCCTGGCGCGCATAGTGCAGGTCGTTGGTGGCCACGAACGGCAGGGCCAGCTCGCGCGCGATCTCCCGCAGCCCGCCGGTCACCCGCTGCTCGATGTCGAGCCCGTGGTCCATGAGCTCGACGAAGAAATTGCCCGGGCCGAAGATGTCCCGGTAGCAGGCGGCCGCGTCCAGGGCGAGCTGGGGCTGGCCGAGGCGGAGCCGGGTCTGTACCTCGCCGCTGGGGCAGCCGGTGGTGGCGATGATCCCCTTCGCGTACCGGGCCAGCAGCTCCCGGTCCATCCGCGGCTTGCGGAAGTAGCCCTCCAGGGAGGCCAGCGAGGCCAGCCGGAACAGGTTGTGCATGCCCTCCGTGGTCTCGGCGAGCAGCGTCATGTGCGTGTACGCGCCCGCGCCGGACACGTCGTCGTCCTTCTGCGCCGGGGTGCCCCAGCGGACCGGCTGCTTGTGCCCGCGGTGCTCGGGCGCGACGTAGGCCTCGATGCCGATGATCGGCTTGATGCCGGCCGCCCGGGCCTTGGTCCAGAAGTCGTAGGCGCCGTAGAGGTTGCCGTGATCGGTGATCGCGATGGCCGGCATGCCCGCACGCTCGCACTCGGCGAACACGTCTCTCAGCCGTGCCGCCCCGTCCAGCATCGAGTACTCGGTGTGGACGTGCAGATGGGCGAAGGACCGCTCGGTTCTGCTGCCCGCCGAGGCCACCGCCATGAAACTACCGCCTCCTTCGGGCATGCGTCAGAACGCCCGATGCCGGGCGCTCATGATGGGCCGGGGGAAGTGACCGCCACGCCGCGGCAGCTGGCCGGCAGGGCCAGCCGTGGCGCGCGCCGGTCCGGCCCATCGAGCCTATCTGAACCCGCTGACACCACGGCCCCGACACACCGACGCGGCAAACGCCCTGATTGACCGGCCGCTCCGTCATCCCGGCCGCGGGTGCAGCATCAGCAGCAGCGCACGGTTGCGCGGCCCGAGGCCGCGGTACTGGTGCGGGCTCGCCGCGCCGAAGTGCACGGAGTCTCCCTCGGCCAGGTCCACCGGGGCATCGTCGGGCCCGGTGCGGACGGCACCCTCCGTGACGATCATGCACTCCTCGACGCCCGGGAGGTGCGCGGCGGACGCCTGCCCGGCCTGGTCCACCTCGAGCGCGTACACCTCCACGGCGCCCCGCACCGCGATCCGGTGCAGCAGCCGC